>NZ_JBFAKH010000081.1:0-32748 GCF_040655635.1 Streptomyces sp. NPDC050388 | reverse complement strand
CGCGTCCTTCGACACCCGACGGGGTGTCGAAGGACGCGGCTCACGCATCCAGGACCCTCAGTCCTGGACCGGACGGGTCAGAGGATCGCCCCCGGGGTGTAACCGGCGGCCTCCGGGTGCTGCTTGACGATGTCGTCGACACGGCCGACGACGGCGGCGACCTGGGCACTCGCGGCGCCCGTGAAGGACAGCTTGTCCGCCATCAGCGCGTCGAGTTCGGACCGGTCGAGCGGGAGACGCTCGTCGGCCGCGAGCTTGTCCAGCAGGTCGTTGCGCTCGGCGCCCTGCTCACGCATCGCGAGGGCCGTCGCGACGGCGTTCTCCTTGATCGCCTCGTGCGCGACCTCACGGCCGACACCCGCGCGCACCGCGCCCATCAGCACCTTGGTGGTGGCCAGGAACGGCAGGTACCGGTCCAGCTCCCGGGCGACGACCGCCGGGAACGCACCGAACTCGTCGAGCACCGTCAGGAACGTCTCCAGCAGACCGTCGAGCGCGAAGAACGCGTCGGGGAGCGCCACCCGGCGCACCACCGAGCAGGACACGTCGCCCTCGTTCCACTGGTCTCCCGCCAGCTCCCCGGTCATCGAGGCGTAGCCGCGCAGGATCACCATCAGGCCGTTGACGCGCTCGCAGGAGCGGGTGTTCATCTTGTGCGGCATGGCGGACGAACCGACCTGGCCCGGCTTGAACCCCTCGGTGACCAGCTCGTGCCCGGCCATCAGCCGGATCGTCTTCGCCAGTGACGACGGCGCCGCCGCCAGCTGCACCAGCGCGGTCACCACCTCGTAGTCCAGCGACCGCGGGTAGACCTGGCCGACCGAGGTGAACGCCTCCGCGAAACCCAGGTGACCGGCGGTCCGCCGTTCCAGCTCCTCGAGCTTCGCCGCGTCGCCGCCCAGCAGGTCCAGCATGTCCTGTGCCGTACCGACAGGGCCCTTGATGCCCCGCAGCGGGTAACGGCCCAGCAGCTCCTCCAGCCGGTCGTACGCGACGAGGAGCTCGTCGGCGGCGGTGGCGAACCGCTTGCCGAGGGTGGTGGCCTGCGCCGCCACGTTGTGCGAACGGCCGGCCATGACCAGCTCGCCGTACTCACCGGCCAGCCTGCCGAGCCGGGCCAGCACCGCCACCGTACGGTCGCGCATCAGCTCCAGCGAGAGCCGGATCTGCAACTGCTCGACGTTCTCGGTCAGGTCGCGGGAGGTCATCCCCTTGTGCACGTGCTCGTGCCCGGCGAGGTCGTTGAACTCCTCGATCCGTGCCTTCACGTCATGCCGGGTGACCTTCTCGCGCTCGGCGACGGAGTCCAGGTCGACCTGGTCGAGGACACGCTCGTAGTCGGCGATCGCCGCGTCCGGCACCTCGATGCCGAGGTCCTTCTGGGCCCGCAGCACGGCGAGCCAGAGCTGCCGCTCCAGCCTCACCTTCTGCTCGGGCGACCAGAGCGTGGCGAGCTCGGCGGAGGCGTAACGTCCGGCGAGAACGTTCGGGATACGGGGCTTGGCGGGCGCAGCAGTCACGTGTACGGAGTCTACTGGCGATTCGTGCAGGCCAGCGCCATGGGGTGATTCGGAGGAAGCTACGAGGCGGACCGTGGGGAACGGCGATAGTCCCCGACACCCCCCGATGCCCCGACGTCCTCAGCCCTTCGGCGCCCTCGGTGTCACCGGTCGGAGTACGGCAGCAGTTCGGGGCGCTTCGGCGGCAGGCCGTCGCCCGAGGAGCGGCCGGTGAGACGGCGGCCGATCCACGGGAGCAGGTGCTGCCGTGCGAACCGGGCGTCCGCCACCCGGCGCGCCGGCCAGCTCGGCGGCAGCGTGGCCTCCGGGGGCAGCTGCCACTCGGGGTCCTCGGGCGGATACCCCAGCGTCTGCCACACCGCCTCGGCGACCCGGCGGTGCCCGCCGGCGGTCAGGTGCAGCCGGTCCACGTCCCACAGCCGCGGATCGCCGAGCGAGGGCGCCCCGTACAGGTCGACGACCAGGGCGCCGTGCCGTTCGGCGAGCTCGTCGACGCAGGCGAACAGTGCCTCCATGCGGGGCCGGAAGCGCTCCTGCACGGGCCCCTGGCGGGCCGGACTGCGCATCAGCACCAGCTGCCCGCAGTGCGGGGCCAGCCGCTCCACCGCCTCGGTCAGCAGATCCCGTACCAGGCCCATGTCGCACTTGGGCCGCAGGGTGTCGTTGAGCCCGCCGACCAGGGTGACCACATCGGCCCGCATGGCCGCCGCGGTGTCCACCTGTTCCTCGACGATCTGCCGGATCAGCTTGCCGCGCACCGCGAGGTTGGCGTACCGGAACCCGGGGGTGACGGCCGCCATCCGCGCGGCGAGGACATCGGCCCAGCCCCGGTACGTGCCGTCGGGCAGCAGGTCCGACATACCCTCGGTGAAGGAGTCGCCGACCGCGACCAGGCTGGTGTGAGTGGGGTTCGTCTGCATGGCGACAGAGATGATATCCCGTGCACATACCCGCCGGTCGGTCGGCGTCCCGTCCCGTTCCGCACGGTCCGTCGGGACGGCCCGCCCGGCTTCTCCCGCTCAGGCCCGCTGCCCGAACAGCTCCTGCAGCACGTCCTCCATCGTCACCAGCCCGGCCAGCCGCCCGTCCGCCCCGAGGACGGCCGCCAGATGCGTACGGCTGCCCCGCATGGCGGTGAGGACGTCGTCCATCGGCGTGTTCTCCCGCACCCGGGCGATGGGGCGCATGTCCCGCAGCAGGAACGGCATGTCGCGCGGTGAGGCGTCCAGGGCGTCCTTCACGTGCAGGTAGCCGACGATCCGCCGCGCCTCGTCCACCACCGGGAAACGGGAGTACCCGGACTGCGCCGACAGCTCCTCCAGCCCCTCCGGGGTGACGCCCACGCGTGCGTAGACCACGCTCTCCAGCGGCAGCACCACGTCCCGCACCGGTCGGCGGCCCAGCTCCAGCGCGTCGTTCAGACGCTCCTGCGCACGGTCGTCGATCAGGCCCGCCTCGCCGGAGTCCTTCACCATCTGCGCCAGCTCCGCGTCGGAGAAGGACGCCACGACCTCGCCGCGCACCTCGACCCGCAGCAGCCTCAGCAGCGTGTTGGCGAAGGCGTTGACCGTGAAGATCACCGGGCGCAGCCCCCGGGACAGCGCCACCAGCGGCGGACCCAGCACCAGCGCACTGCGCACGGGCTCCGCGAGCGCGATGTTCTTCGGCACCATCTCGCCGAGCAGCATGTGCAGATACGTCGCGAGCGCCAGAGCGATCACGAAGGACACCGCGTGGCCCGCGCCCGGAGGCACGCCCACCGCGTGGAACACCGGCTCCAGCAGATGTGCGATGGCGGGCTCGGCGACCACGCCGAGGACCAGGGTGCACAGCGTGATGCCGAGCTGCGCCGCCGCCATCAGCGCGGACACGTGCTCGAGGCCCCACAGCACGCTCCTGGCGCGCCGCTCGCCCTGTTCGGCGTACGGCTCGATCTGGCTGCGGCGCACCGAGATCAGCGCGAACTCGGCGCCCACGAAGAAGGCGTTGACGACCAGCGTCGCCAGACCGATCAGCAGCTGTACGACCGTCATCGCCGTGCCCCCTTCTCGCGCGCCTCGTCGTTCGTCCTGCCGTCCGGCTTGCTGCCGGCCTTCTCGCCGTCCTCACCGTCCGCCCTCCCGTCCGGCAGGCGCAGGCCGGCGAGTGGCGCGTGCAGCAGGACGCGCGCCGCGCGGCGGCCGCTCGCGTCCAGGACCTCCATCCGCCAGCCGACGACCTCGAGGGTGTCGCCGACGGCGGGGATCCGGCCCAGTTCGGTGGCCACCAGCCCGGCCAGGGTTTCGTACGGGCCGTCCGGCGCGCGCAGGCCGACCCGCGCGAGCTGGTCCACGCGCGCGGAGCCGTCGGCCGAGAACAGGGCGTGGCCCTCCTCGTCCGTACCGGTCCGGGCCAGCTCGGGCGTCTCGTGCGGATCGTGCTCGTCGCGGACCTCGCCGACGACCTCCTCGACGATGTCCTCCAGCGTGGCCACGCCCGCCGTACCGCCGTACTCGTCGATCACCACGGCCATGGTGCGCCCCTCGGAGAGCCGGTCCAGCAGCCGGTCGACGGTGAGCGACTCCGGGACCAGCAGCGGTTCGCGCATCACCTCCGACACGGGGACCCGGGCCCGGCGCTCGGCCGGCACCGCCAGCACGTCCTTGATGTGCGCGGTCCCGACCACCGAGTCGAGGGTGCCGCGGTACACCGGGAACCGGGACAGCCCGGTCGCCCGGGTCGCGTTCGCCACGTCCTCGCAGGTCGCCTGGACCTCCAGCGCGACGACCTGCACGCGGGGGGTCATCACGTTCTCCGCGCTGAGGTCGACGAGGTTCAGGGTGCGGACGAACAGCTCCGCGGTGTCGGCCTCCAGAGCACCCTGCTTGGCGGAGTGCCGGGCGAGGGCCGCCAGCTCCTGGGGGCCGCGCGCGGACGCCAGCTCCTCGGCGGGTTCCACACCGAAGCGGCGCACGATGTGGTTGGCCGTGTTGTTGAGGTGCGTGATGAAGGGGCGGAAGGCGGCGCTGAACCAGCGCTGTGCGTTGCCCACGTTCTTGGCGACGGCCAGCGGCGACGAGATCGCCCAGTTCTTGGGCACCAGTTCGCCGACCACCATCAGGAAGACGGTCGACAGAGCCGTGCCGATCACCAGTGCCAAGGAACTCGCCACCGAGGCGGAGACACCGATGTCCCTCAGCGGGCCGGAGATCAGTGCGGCGATCGACGGTTCGGAGAGCATGCCGACCACCAGGTTGGTGACCGTGATGCCGAGCTGCGCCCCGGAGAGCTGGAAGGTCAGGTTCCGTACGGCCTTGAGCGCGCCGACGGCGCCCCGCTCGCCGCGTTCGACCGCCCGCTCCAGCTCCGCCCGCTCGACCGTGGTGAGGGAGAACTCGGCCGCGACGAACGCGCCGCAGGCGAGGGAGAGCAGGATCGCGACCAGGAGAAGGAGCACTTCTGTCATCGGGCCGCTCCCGTCCCGTGGCCGGGCGGGAAGTGAACCACTGCGCGACGTCGCGTACGGCTCTGTCGGGGACCGCGATGTCGCGTACTACTGGGAGGCTCGCCCATGGGCGGACGCACACAACCTTTCATGGATGACCGAGTGACCCTCCTAGCGTAAAGGGTCAGCAAAGGTGTCCCGCGGGGTCACCCGACGTCCGCCGGCATGCCGGTCCCCGCCTCCGGCCGTCCTCCCGGGGAAGTCCGCCCCGGCGTCGCCGGCGTTCCTCCGGTGCGTACCCGGCGGCGTCCCACGCGCGGTGGGCGGTCTCATTGCGCCGCAGCGCCATCGCGTCCGCGCGGCGCCCGCCGAGCCGCACGACCCGTTCCTCGGCGGCGGTGGTCCGGGTGCACCGCGAGCCGGTACGGACGGCAGCGCCGGCCGTCGGGTCCTGGCTGCTCACAAACATCCGCTGCCCGTGTCTACAGCGGCTTGACCCAGCGCCGCCAGTGGCCCTCGCGCTGGTAGCCGGCCGCGGCCCACGTGTGGTGTGCCCGTTCGTTGGCCTCCAGGACCATGGCGTCGACCCGGCGCCCGCCCAGGGTGAGAAATCGTTGTTCCGCGGCTTCCAGCAGGGCGGTGGCGATGCCCTGCCGGCGGTGGTCGGGGTGTACGGCCAGCCGGTAGGCGGAGCAGCGCCATCCGTCGAAGCCGGCTATCACGGTTCCGGTGAGGACGCCGTCGCGCTCGGCGAGGAGCAGGGCTTCGGGGTCTCGTGTGATGAGGCGGGCCACTCCGTCGTGGTCGTCGCTGATGCTCGTTCCTTCCGCGGCGTCGTGCCAGAACCGCAGCACGGTGTCGATGTCCGGGAGGGTGGCGTGGCGGATGTGGAGATCGCTCATGGGGCGAGTCAAGCAGAGCGCCGACCTGTCCGGCGAACGGATTCCGTGCCTCCTTCCGACGACCGGTGTGGTCCTTTCCCGATGCGCAGGTCCGATGCGACCGGTGAGATCGGCCCGAACGACTCAGGTGGAGCCAGGGCTGTGCCCGGGCGACGGTCGTCAGGGCCCCTCGAGCCGGGCTGCCAGATCCTCGGGCAGGGCGTCCCGATTGGTACGGGTCACCTGGACGAGCGTGATGTCAGGGCGCTGCTTCAGGGCGTCGGTGAAGGGGTCACTGTGAGCGTGGACCGTGGCAATGATGTCGATGTCGGACTCGAACAGGCACCGGACCGTGTCCTGGAACGCGGCGCACGCCAGCTCCATGCGCCCGAGTTCGTCGATGAGCACGAGATCTCCAGGAGCGGGGTCCGCTGCGGCCGACCTGAGCGGCGGCAGCGCGAGCCGCTCCATGACGCCCGGATCGACGCCGTACCGGCCCACCCGCGGTGGTCCCGGGAAGTCGACATGGGCGAGCACGGCTCGCAGACCGCCCCCCAGTGTCTCCAGCGCGAAACCGCTCCGGGTACCGCCGTGCCGTATCTCCTCCGTGGTGAAGCCGACAGCCCCACGGGTGCGCAGGAGCGCTGCCAATCGGCGGACAATGGTCGTTTTGCCCGCGCCGGGGCGTCCCTCGAGCAGGATTCTCGTCGGCATCTCGTGCTCCATGTCAGGTCCGTCGTGCGGGAGCTCAGGTGCGTGGTGTTCGGCGACCAGGCGGCGATCCCCCGGCGCCGCGGTGGGGAGGACGACGCCGTCTCGCCACCGCCGGCCTGGTCGGCGGTGCCGGAGGGCACGCCGGAAGTTCCGGCCGGACGGGCTGGGGCGGACCGATGCCTCCGCCGGGGCACGGGGCGCACCGCTGCTTCGGCAAGGCTGCCGGGATGTTCGCCGGGGGCGCTCGGGGTCCCGCGTGCCGCATTGCTCACCACCAGGCGCGACCGGCCAGCAGGGTGTCCGTGGTCAGCTCGACGCGCTCGCCGTTGGCGTCGTGGCCGAACATGCGGGTGGGCGCGTTGAGCGCCTCGGTGTGGCTGGGATAGGTGAAGTAGAGGAGTTCGCCGCAGTGTTCGGCGGCGTCGTCCAGGAGTGACTCCTGGCAGGTGCCGAGGACCGTGATGCCGTGTTCCTGCGTGCACGTGGCCAGGGATCCGAGGACCTCCTGGCGGTGGTGCGTGCCGAGGGAATCGCCCAGTTCGTCGAGGATGAGCACGCGGCCGCGCGGATGGGGTGAAGCGAGGAGCGCGGCCAGGACCAGATGGATGGAGAACAGCTTCTCCTGCGCCGAGTTGGTGACGTTGTCGTAGGGCAGCAGGGGGCCGTGGGGAGTACGCCGCCAGTACGGTGTCACTTCGCAGCGCCACACGTCCTGCGGGGAGGGCGGCGGGGTGAGCGCACGGTGGAGTTCGGCACCGTACAGGCCGGCGTCGCGGTTCAAGGTGACGAGGGCGTCTTCGATGTCGTCCAGGGCCTGTTCGAGCCGCAGGGCGATGCTGCCCTGCATGGTGCGCAGGCTTTCACGAAGGTCGGCGACCTTCTGCTCGCCGAAGGCGATCCGGTCGGCGCGCTCGGCGCGCTCGGCGGCGATGCGCTGGGCGGCCGAGGCGTCGGAGTCGGCGAAACGATCGAGCCAATCCTGCAGAGCGCGGGCGGGCGATGCGAACGCGGTGGCATCGGCGAACGGGCGGTCGGCACTGTCGTCGCTGAGATCGCTGCGGCGTCGGACGGCGTCCTGGAGCGCGGCGGTCGGCGCGCCGGCACCGGTGTCGATGTCGATGCCGACCGCTTCGAGAGCGTGGTCGAGGCGGCGGCCGGCCCGTTGGCGCAGGGTGCTCTCGCTGCGGCGTTCGGGTTGTGGGGGCTGTCCGTTCCCGGCCACGGGTGAGGTCGTGGAGCGGCGCAGGGCGCGGAGGGCGGCTTCGCGGCTGCCGGCGTGTTCTTGCCAGTGGGTGATGTCGAGAGCGGCGATCTGCTTCTCGAGGGCTGCGTGTTGTTCGCCGGCCTGCCGTTCGACCGAGCGGGCCTTGTCGATCACGCTCTGGGCCTGAGCGTGCTGGAGAGCACGGGTCGCGTGGGCGACGACCGCTTGCTGCAGGGTGCTCTCGGCAGCGTCCCGTGCCTGCTCGCGCGCCGCGGTCTTGCGCTGGAGAGCGGCGAGTTCGCGTTCGAGCGAGGGGCGCTGGGACCGTAGGCGAGCGGCCGAAGCGGCGGCCTCCAGGCGCCGGAGCAGTTCCTCGCTCTGCGCTTCGGCCTCCCCGGCCCGGTCGCACAGCCGGTGCACGGCGGTGAGGTCCTGCTCCGCCCGTGCCACCCCGGTGCGGAGGTGGTCGACGAAGGCGGCTCGGCCGGTGAACGGTTCGGTGGACCCGCCCACCACGTACAGACCGAGGGCGTCGTCGACCGCCGTGTCCGGGCCGTGTTCCAGCCGCATGCGCGTGGCGAGGGCATTCAGGAAGCCCCGAACGGGGTCGTCGGCGTGTTCATTCGTATCGTCCGGTACGGCGATCAGGACGGCGCCCGGTCGGCCGGCCAGGGCTCTGCGGGCGGCGGGGACGTCGGATGCCCTGACGCACACGGCGTCGCCGTACAGCGCCAGGCGCGGCCCCCATGCGGGGCGCTCCTCCTGGGGCAGGCCGAGCCCGTCGAGCAGCCCCGTGGCGCTGATTCCCGCCGTGCTCAATGTGTCGGTCGTCCGTCCGGCGGGGCCGTGGCGTCCCTCTTCGGCCCGGGAGAGGTCGTCGCGGGCGTGCTGAAGCCGCATGCCGGCCTCGGCCAGGCGGACCTCGCAGGCGACGGTGTGCTGATGGGCCCGTTGTGCCTCGTGGCGGGCGTCATCGAGATCCCCCCGGGCCCCGGCCGCGGCATCCTCGGCTTCCTGGAGCGCCCGGTTGAGCGAGGCGAGCCGGTGACGTGCGCCGCACTCGTTCTCGTGGGCCAGATCCAGCAGCCGCTCGGCGGTCTGCTGGGCGAGTTCTGCCTCGTCGCGCCGGTGTTCCAGGCGCGCCGGGTCTTCGAGCGCGTGCTGAACGGCTTCGGCCGATGAACGCTCGTCCCGGGCTCGTTCGAGTGTCTCGGCCTGATCGTCCAGCGCGGTGTGCAGCCGCTCGACGCGCTCAAAAGCGTCGAGCAGCCCGCGTGCGTAGTGCAGGGCCCACAGATCCTGAGCGCGGGCGAGCTCCTCGCGCGCGCTGCTGCGCTGGGTGACGGTGCGCAGGACCCGCTCCTCGATCGCGTGACTGTCGACGTCCTCCGTCCGGCCGGTCTGCAGCTCGCGCTCGGCTTCGCTCACGTCGTGGCGCAGGGAGGCGTCGGTATCCAGCAGGAAGGCGCGGCCGGTGAGTCCGATCAGTGCGGTGCCGATGCCGGCGGGGGTGAACAGACCGGTGTCGAGCTTGAGCAGGGAGGGCCCGCCGCGCCGTTTTCCCCGGGAGGTCAGGAAGGCGAGGCAGCGGGGGACGGGGCCGTACAGGGCGGTCGCGTACCGGGTGGCTCCCAGCGAGGACGCCGACGGCAGTCCGCGGTGGATCTCGGCGGCCTGACGGTGGCGTTCGTCGTCGTCCCGGGCGGTGGCCAGGTGAATGCCGGGGGCGTGCCGGACCTCGACGTAGGTCGGAGTGGCGGACAGCTTCATCCATACGGTGTGGGCGGTGCCGGCGACGTCGTCCGGGGCGGCGAAGAGCCCGGCGATGTAGCCGGTGGTCGCGGGTGCGTAGCCCCGGGCGGCCACCCCGGCGGTCTGCGGTTCGAAGAGCAGGTCCGCGACGGTGGCCGGACCGCTGCTGTGCATCCGCCATTCCGGATCGCCGAGGAGCAGTGCGACGGAGGCCAGCCAGCTTGTCTTCCCGGACTCGTTCGCATCCCTGGGGCCTTTTCCGGAGACGGCGACGAAGCAGCCGGGGATGAGCCCGACCGCGGTGGAGGGGTGCCGGGCGATGTCGAACGTCTGGACGCACAGCAGTTGCCGGTCGTCGATGATCCCCAGGCTCATCGGGGCACCGTCCGGGGGCGACGCTTCTCGCGGCGGGGTGAGGGAGATCATGGCGCTGTCTCACGCAAGGGGCCGGGTCGGTTGCCGGGGTGCGGCTGCTCCTGGCGGCGTCGGCGGATGGCCCGTGCGTTCACGGAGTCGGGCCGGGTGACCAGCACCAGGTCCTCCCACAGCCGGGCGGACTGCGCGTCGGTGAGGCGCAGCAGCGCGGGGCCGGGCAGCAGGGTGCGGTGGAAGCCTTCCCGCAGCAGGCGTCGTGCCTTCAGGCGGCGTACCGCTGGACGGATGTGCTCGTAGGTGAAGTACGGGTTGGCGTACAACTCCTCGACGCTGGTGCCCGGGCCGTCCGTGAGCCAGGTCGCCGAGCCGTGCACACCGCGGGCTCCGGGGGCCGCCACGGTACGCAGCAGCACCAGCACCAGCACCGCCCGGTCCACCGGGGGCAGGACCCCGATGCCCTCGGCGGCCAGGCGCTCGGCCACGCCGTCCTCGTAGCCGCTGGTGAAGCCCTTTGTCCCGTGGTGCTCGCGGATCAGCAACACGCGGCCCAGCGCGGCCAGGCGACGGGCGACGACCGCCCGCAACGCATCGCTCTGCAGTGCGGGAAAAGCCTCGCGGGGCACGAGCCCGTCAGCGGTTTCCACCGCGGCCACAGCGGCCTGGACCTGTGCCTCGTCGTGGTCGGACAGCGGTGCCTCAGTCATCCTCGTCCTCCTCGATGTCCTCCCCGATCGGCGGGGCGTCCGCGGCGTCCCACATCGGCGGGGCGACGTCCGGGCCAGGGAGCAGGTCGTGGAAGCGCCGCATGGTCTCGGCGAAGGTGTCGGGCAGCGCCGCCACCGCCGGGCCCAGCCGCAGTCGGCGACCGTCGCGGATGATCAGCAACAGCCACTGCAGCTCGCCGTCGAGGGCGGCCTTGGCGAAGTTCACGTCCAGCCCGATGTCACCGGCCGTGTCCAGGATCTCGGCCCGCTCGAACGGACGGCCCGGGTACGGGGGCAGGCGTGGGTCCGGCCATGCCTGGGCCAGACACAGGGCGAAGGTGATCGTCTGGGTCGGGGTGAGCCGGGCGACCGGGTAGGTGCCCAGTTCCTCGGGAACCGGAGTGTCCGACCAGCCCAGCACGAGGGCACGGCCAGGCAGGCCCGGCCGGTTGACGGCACCGGCCGGTGCGGGCCACGGGCAGTCGCACTCCACCAGACGGCGCCCTGCGGCACGGGCCACCTCGTCGGCCTGCGCCACGAGGTTCGCCGGAAGCGGGCCGGGGAGGAGTGCGCCGCCCGCCCGGGCGGCTGCGAGGATCAGCGCCGCGTCAGGATTCCTCATCACCTTGTTCGCTTGCCACCAGGTCCGGCGGCGGCAGGACCGCCGGGATGTGTGTGCGGTGCACCGTGACCGGGTGCAGGTGGGTCACCCATGCCTCACGGTCGATGATCAGTTCGGTGCCCATCTCCAACCGGTACGGGGCGTGGCGATCGGCGTCCAGCATGATCAGGTCGGTCAGGAGCCGGACGGCCCGCGGCCACCGCGAGCGACGCAACTCCTCCGTCATCTCGGCCCGGTCCTGCTCCAGGAGCACGCGGTCGGCGGCCCGCTCGCGCCGTGCCCGTTCGTGCACCGCCCGCTCGGCCACCGCGCCGAACGGATCCCGGTCGGCAGACCCCTCGGGCACCGGGGGCCGGTAGCGCACCCGGTGACGAGGCACGAACGCCTCCAAGGCGTCCACCACAGCCCCGGGGTCGAGCCACACCTGCGGCGCATCGGTCACCAGCGCGAGGCCGGCCTCCGCGAGCTGCTCCGGCGGGGCGTTCCGGGCGGCCTCCAGGTACTCCTCGGCCGACAGGACGTCGAACGCCGACGTCGTCCCGGCGCGGTCCAGCACACGCAGCAGAGCCTGTGCGGCCCAGTGCGCGTACCGCTGCTCGGCCTCGACCATGACGACGGCCTGGTGGGCGAGGTCGACGTCCTTCGGGAAGTGGCGGTTCACCTCGTGGTTCAGACGCAGGACCCGATGGTCCAGGTCCTGATGGTGGTACTGCCACTGGTCCTCCATCAGCTCCTTCAGCGTGCCGTCGAGGACCAGCGCTTCCAGCTGCACGGCGAATGTCTGGAACACCCACCGGCAGAAGACGATGTTGTGGGCGACCGTTTCACGGTCAGGGTGGTCGCGGTCGAGAAGCTCCTGCGTACGGTCCAGCAGGGCGATCAGCTCGTCGATGCCGCCGCGGCTTTCCAGCCGGTCGCAGATCATCAGGAAGACCGCGCCGAGCGGATGGAAGGAGTGCCGCAGCTGGTGCTTCTTGGACCGGTGGGGACGAATGAGCCGCTCGTTCTCGAAGACCTCCCACCGGGACTCGAACGCCTCCACCGAATAGGCGGGAGAGGCATGCTGCGTGATCCACTCCCACACCTCGGCCTTCGTCGCCCCGCCCTGCGAGCTGTGGGCCGCGAATCCTTCCGCGATGTCCCGGGTGATCTGCCGATGCGCACGGTCGGTGACGGTGCTCCCACTGTGCCGGGCAGCCGCCCCCACAAACGTCCGCAGGTTGTCCGACTGCTGAGCGTCGCTCAGCCGCCGGTTCGCGTCGACATGGGTGTCGTCGTGCACGGGACTCACGCCATGCCCCCTTCGTACGGGGCCTTCCCATGTCATCATCCCCGCACCACGTGCGGCTTGCCAGCCGTGACCGGATGTGCGTGAGACGTCCACGCCGCCCCGGACCTTCGCCGGGGAGATCCGCCCACAGCGGAAGGGAGCTCCGCCGGAGTCGGCTCCCGCGCACGGTGCACGTAGGGGCGGGGACCGCACCGCCGGGCCCGCGGAAGGCGCGCTCAGCGCCCGGTGCACGGTGTTCCCGGTCGTCGGGCGGCGACCGTCGCGCGGACGCCTGCCCACAGCACGAGGGGGAGGATCCCACCGAGCCGGACTCTGGCCACTGCTTGTCGGGACTCGCGGACTTGTCGTCGAGGCCGGCCCAGGAACGACCACCGGCCGGAGAGGACCGCCTCCCAGATGCGGACGCCGATCCGGTGCCGCACCCGGGCGCCCGAGGTCGGCGGCGTCCGCGGGTGGTGATCGACCAGCGGCTGGAGGTCAAGCGCCCTACCGGCTCCGCGCAGCTCAGGGCGTCCTCGGCCTACGGAAGAATTACGGCCTGCCGTCGGGAAGCCGCCTGCGACAAGGCCATCGCGGTCGGCGACCCGTCGAAGTCCGGCTGCTCACAAACATCGCTGCCGGCCCTGTAGGGGCTTGACCCGGCGTCGCCAGCGGCCCTCGCGACGGTAGCCAGTGGCGTCCCATGTGTGGTGGGCCTGTTCGTTGGCCTCCAGGGCCTGGGCGGGCAGGTCGGCAAGGTCCACCTCGCCGCCGACCGGAAGTGCCGCCCGCCGGCGTTCGTCCTGACCGCGGGACAGGCCGCCGACAGCCCGCGGTTCGTCGCGGTCCTGGAGAAGGCCGAGGTGCGCGGGCCGGTCGGCCGTCCGCGCACCTCGGCCGGACGCGGTCGCCGCCTGTGGGGCCCACTCCTCCCGAAGCTGCAGTTCAGGAAGTACGGCAGCGGCGTCTACAGCACGGTCAAGACGGTCTACACGGCCTCGCTCGGCTTTCTGAGGACGACTACGACCGTGAAGGCCAAGGGCTACTGGCGAGGGTCGTACGCGGGCAGCACCACGGTCACGTCCGTCTCGGCCGCCGATGACTACGTCGCGTTGCAGTAGGGGACCAGGGGTGTCATGTCGGGCACGGGGACGATCACTGACAGTGAGTGCGAGAGCGGGTGGCCCCTGACAACTCAGGGGCCACCCGGTCAACCGGCCGGTGTCAGCCGGCGGGGGTGCCCTCGATGGCGCAGGCACGGCACGGGGGCTGGCCGCATGTGCACTGCATGATCGCTTCAAGGACCCCGCGGTCGTGGTAGAGGCACCCGTCCCCGCAGGTGTGGCGCGGAACGAAGCCGGCCTGGAGCTCGTCCGGCCACGGCTCCTCGCCTTCCCGGCAGCGGGCGAACCGCTCGGGGTCGGCGGCGTGCAGCTCCTGCATGCCCGTCCGGGCCTCGTTCTCCATCTGGCGCACCAGGGCCAAGGTGTTCTTGAGTTCGGCTGAGAGATCGGAGTACCGGTCGTCGCCTGTCCGCACATGGGCGGCCCGCAGAGCCATTGCGGCATTTCCCAGAAACCGTCCGGCGTCCTGGAGATCCGTGACGTGATGCAATTGAATGCCTGTCACGCCGCGCACCCACACGGCATCGCTTCTCACGTGTCCACCTTTCGGACTCTGGGCGCCTGTATCCCGTGCGGGTATGGCAGTACGCGGACATATCCCGCAGGTGCCTTCGTTTCTCGTCCGGGAGCCCGCTCGGGGCACCTCCCGCAGGGAGGTGATTCTGCGCCTGTTCCATGGACGTTAAAAGACGGCGGGCGAAAGCGTCCAGCCGTGTCGGAGTGAATCAGGCCACCTGGGGTGCTGGTGGACGTCGGCGGTGTTACTGGTTGGGCTGGTGGTGCTGGTGCGGGGCCACTCGGGACCTGATCCGGGTACCGGTGGCGTTGCCTCGCGGTCCGTCCGGGGTGCGGTGCGCAGGACGCCGGACGGGTCGGGCAGTCGGATGGGCAGGGCAAGGGGCCGCCGACGGCCGGAAGCGCTCCGGCCGTCGGCGGCCCCTTCGGCCCGGGCGGTGGGTGCCGCACCGGGCCTTGGTCGGGAGGGTGTGTGGCTCCCTCGTTT
Organism: Streptomyces sp. NPDC050388; assembly: GCF_040655635.1. NCBI lineage: Bacteria > Bacillati > Actinomycetota > Actinomycetes > Kitasatosporales > Streptomycetaceae > Streptomyces > Streptomyces sp. NPDC050388. Next base: position 18,155 of record NZ_JBFAKH010000081.1, on the reverse strand, counting down.
CAACAGGTCGCGGGCCTACGAGCTCACCGCGCACCGTCCGCGCTCCTCGGCCGTCGGGCCCTCCCGAGTCGGGCGGATGTCGAAGTCGAAGATCGCGGTGGGGAGGTAGAGCGAGCAGCAGGAGTTGGGGATGTCGACGATGCCGCTGATGCGTCCCTCGACGGGCGCGGACCCCAGGATCAGGTACGCCTGCTCGCCGCTGTAGCCGAGTTTCTTGAGGTACTCGACGGCATTGAGGCAGGCCCGGCGGTAGGCGACCGTCGCGTCCATGTAGTAGTTCGTGTCGGTGTCGTGGTCGACGGAGACCCCGACGAAGGAGAGGAACTCCGAGTACCGCGGCTCGACGTTGCCCGGCATGAAGATGGGGTTGGTGGTCACGCCGTACTTCTCCATGCCGCCCTTGATCAGGTCGACGTGGAAGTCGATGAACCCGCCCATCTCGATCGCACCGCAGAAGGTGATCTCTCCGTCGCCCTGGCTGAAGTGCAGGTCACCGGCGGACAGCTTGGCGCCGGGGACGAAGACGGGGCAGAAGACCCTCGACCCCCGGGTGAAGTTCTTGATGTCCTGGTTTCCACCGTTCTCCCGACCGGGAACGGTACGGGCGCCTTCCCGCATGATGCGGTCGGCGGCGTCTCCCGTGGCCGTGCCCGCGAGTGCATTGTCGGCGAGCGGAGGCAGGCCCAGCGGCGGCACCCGGTCCGGGTCGGTGTCGATCAGGGCCTGCTCGCGCCGGTTCCACCGCTGCAGCAGGTCGGCGGACGGCGCGGTGCCGAAGAGTCCCGGGTGGGTGATACCCGTGAAGCGGACGCCGGGAAGGTGCCGGGAGGTCGCCATCTGGCCGTGGAAGTCCCAGACCGCCTTGACGGAGTCCGGATAGTAGTCGGTGAGGAAGCCGCCCCCGTTGTTCTTGGCGAAGACTCCCGTGTAGCCCCAGCCCTGCCCCGGCGCCTCGCCCCTCTGCTGGGGGACCGGCCCGAGGTCGAGGATGTCGACGATGAGCAGGTCGCCGGGCTCCGCGCCCTCTATGCTGATCGGCCCGCTCAGCATGTGGCAGCGACTCAGGTCGATGTCACGCACATCGTTGGCCGAGTCGTTGTTGCCGATCTGCGCGTCGGTCCAATCACGGCACTCGAGGCGGAACTCGTCGCCCGGTCGCACCGTGGCGACGGTGGGGACATCCGGGTGCCACCTGTTGTGTCCGGGGACATCCTGATCACGCATCGACTTGGACTGGTCGACGCTGAAGACGACATCAGGCATGAGTGCTCCTTGTGCATTTCGGTACGGTGGCGGTCCGGGCATGACGCTTGAGGTCCAATGAGGGACGCGGCACGTCTGCCTGGTGACAGGGTCTTTTTGAAACACCTCCCTGCGGTTCTCCCGGTGGCGTCTCCCGAAGACGTCCGACTAGTAACCGCCGCCGCCCGCCGGGGTGCCCTGCGCCACCTCTGGCCTCGGCGGTGCCTGACGGCGGGTGAAGACCCACAGCCCTCCGAACACCACGACGGCGAAGGCTCCCAGCGCGATGGCGATTTCGTCGGTGTGCACCCAGTAACCGGCCAGCAGCAGATATGCAGGAATGACGCCGGTGACCCAGCCCTCGACGGCCGTGACCCAACCGACGTACTGGGTAAGGCTCTCCATTTTGAGCCCGAGCAGCAGGAAGAAGAGCATCCACAGGAACGACCAGTAGAGCCATATCGTCCCGAATGGATAATCCTTGAAGAGCCGGAAACTGACGAACGAGAAGCCCAGGGCGACGATGGACACGAAAAGCGAGTAATATCCTACGCCCGTCGTGTCCAGGCCCATGAGCAGGCCTACCCCCACATACAGGTATGTGAATCCGAAGAGGAATATTCCGGACGCCAGGAGGATTTTTCGCGGATCCCCGTTCGCGGCGATGATGAGATATGTGGGGGTCAGTACCTGCAGACCGCCTACGAACAGGTTGAAAATCGCGGCGGCCCGGGCGTCGACCTTTCCCAGGAGCATCATCCCGTTGAGGAACAGCACCGCGCCGACGAACAGCAGACCTACGTTAGCCACGGGGGACCACCCTAGTGCCCTAAGCGTTGGAGAGCGATTCCGATTCCGGGAATCCGGAGAGAGGCGTCCGGGATACGGGTGTCCGGATAATTTCGACTCGTGCTTTTTTTGTTCTTGCCATACTGTTCTGCGGCCGGTGCGGGTCGGCCGCCGGCCGCCGTCAAGGGCGTGGCAGAGAGGCGATTGCCGGATGAACGCTCGCCGAACCGCATCGCGCCGGCGGCAGTCCGGAGACCACCGACGGCCTCTCCCGCGACTGTTCTTCCTGCTCGTGCAGGCCTTTCAGCAGCTTCGACGGCACGCTCAGCGCCGGGGACGAGTACACACGCCGCGCCACGGCCGCACAATCCGGGCACACGTACTCGCCGGGTGCCGTTCCGATCGGTAGCCGCACGTCGAAATCTCCGCAGCGATGGCACGAATATTCGTAAGTCGCCATATGCGCCTCCATCCCCGATCGCGCCGGGTTCCTTGTCCACCCGCACCCGTACCCGTACACGCTCATACGCGGGCTCGACATCGCAGCAAATGCGTCACTTCCCAGGCAACGCTTGTGGGAACCCGTTGTCAAACGGAGACACCGTACTGCCGAATTAAAGGAAGTCCCGGGTCCCGGCAGGGAGCTGTCGAAAAATAATTCCTCGGTTCACTGTCACGGCAGCTGTAGTTATTGATCGTTGATGTGTTCGTGCAGGTCAGGTGGCTGCGGCGGCGGTGATGTTGTTCCAGCGGTGATGGCGGGCTCGGGCGGCGGCTTGATGGCGGCGGCGTCAGGCGGGGTACGGGTCGTAGCAGTCCAGAGCCGGGTGGTACAGCACCTGCCAGGTGCGGCCCCCGATGACACCGTTCTGCGGCAGGCCGTGACAGCCCTGGATCCACTTGAGCTTCTTCAGCATGGCTGAGCCGAACGCCCCGTCGAGGACCAGCTTGGGCGGCTGACCTCCCCACATGTTGCTCAGGCACTGCGCCTGCTTGACCGCCGTACCGGTGTCACCGTGCGTAAGCGTGGGCCGATACGTCGATGACGTGTAGGAACAGCGGTCGGGGGAGGCCAGGGCGGAATGCGGTGCCACCAGGCCCAGTGCTGCGGCTGTGCACAGCCCCGTCCCCAAGGTGAGCAATCTGCGCTGTCTCATGCCGTTCCTTCCGGTCCGGCCATTCACTGGTGAGGCCCGGCGTCCGGGAGCGATATACACCCTCATCATGCCCACACTCAACGACGACCGCGAGTTACGACCCGCACGCACAGGGAGTGCGCCGCCGGCCGGACGGCACATTCTCGAGCGGCGGGAGGAGCGGGGGAACGGTGGCGACGCACCCGGCACGCGCGTTCAGCGCAGGCGCGTAGTGCCTCGTGGATCGTGGTGAACGGGCAGTTCGCTTCCAGGGGCCTCTGGGTCCTGAACAATCGCAAGAAGCCGGCGCGCCAGGGATCTCACCCAGCGGCTTGAGCCGTCGCTACTCCTCCACTGGCGAGTACGGTGCCCTCGGGAGTGTCAGGGTTCACGAGGCCCGGCCGTGGGCGTCGGTTTCGACGACGGCGCGGATGGTGGCCTGTCCACTCAGGTCGTAGGGGATGACGGCACCCGTCGAAGCCCGCGGTCACGGTGCCGGCGGGCTCCGCCCCCTTCTCGGCGAGGAGCAGCGCCTCGGGGCACGCGCGACCAGCCGCTCCATGCCGCCCGGTCGTCGCCGGCGCTCGTGCCTTCGGCGGCGACCTTCCAGAAGGCCGGTACGGTGCCCAGGTCCTCGGGCGTCGCGGCCCGTGTGTGCAACTCGGCCATGTGCCGATCCCAGCAGGCCGTGCCGCCCGCGACCCGGAATTCCACGATCCGGATGACCGGCGCGAAGGTCCCAGGCGCGGGTCACTCGTGCGCGATCGCCTCCAGGATGTTCATCCGCGACGCGCGGAGGGCGGGCAGCAGCGCCGCGACGACGCCGATCACCGCCGCACCGATGACGACCGCCGCGATCGTGCCCCAGGGGATCGCGAGCGCGGTCATGCCCCGCAGTGCCAGCACCCGGTGCATGCAGACGCCCCACACCAGCCCCAGCACGAGACCCAGCACCGCGCCGAACACCGCGATCACCACCGACTCCAGCCGGATCATGCGCCGCAGCTGCCGCCGGGCCAGCCCGATGGCCCGCAGCAGCCCGATCTCCCGGGTGCGCTCCACCACCGACAGCGCCAGGGTGTTGACCACGCCGAGCACCGCGATGATGATCGCCAGCCCCAGGAGGGCGTAGACGAGGTACAGCAGGACCGCGATCTGGTCGTGCACCAGGTCCTTGTAGTCGGCCTGGTCACGTACCTGGACCTGCGGATACGGGTTGAGAGCGGTCTCCAGCCGGTCACGGAGCTCATCCGCGCTCGTGCCGTCGGCGGCGTTCACGTACAGCGCGGAGTCCTGCCCGCCGGGCACGTACTTCTCGACCGCCGCGATGCCGAGGAACAGTCCGCCCTGCACGCCGAAGCCCTCAGCGCTCTCCATGTCGGTGAGGCCGCCCACGGTCAGCTCGGTGTGCTGCCCGCCCGGGAACTCGACAGGGATCGTGCTGCCCGTCCGGACGCCGTGGTCCGCGGCGAATCCGGCGTCCATGGCGATACCGCCGTCGGCCAGTGCCGCCGCCGTGTCGCCGCTCGCGTAGGTGAGTCGGGCGACGTCGTCGATCTGGTGGTCGTACCCGGCGGCGGTCGTCTCGATCCTCTTCCCGTCCGGCAGCCGCACCGCCACCGGTGCGAACCGCTGCCGTACGACGACGCCCACGCCCTCCGTGTCCCGCACCTTGTCGGTGACCTCCTGGGAGAACGGCAGGAAGTTGGCGTTCTGGATGACGAAATCGGCTCCCAGCGTCCTGTCGATCTGCTCGTCGAAGGAGCGGGACATGGAGGTGCCGGCCACCGACATGCCGCCGACCAGGGCGAGCCCCACCATCAGTGCGGCGGCGGTGGCACCCGTACGGCGGGGATTGCGCAGGGCGTTGCGCTGGCTCATCCTCCCGACCGGTCCGAACAGGGCGGGGAAGGCCCCGCCCAGCACCCGGATCACCGGCCGCACCAGCAACGGACCGGCGACGACGGCCGCGATCAGGGTCAGCACGACGCCCAGCCCCAGCAGGGACGCCGCCGGTCCCGTTTCGGTGGAGACGGCACAGCCCACCAGAGCGGCCGCGCCGAGCGCTCCGACGACGGAACCCACCACCGCGCGGGTACGCAACGGCCGGCCCACCCCGGCGACCTCGGCGTCGGCGAGGGCGGCCATCGGGGACACCCCTGCCGCGCGGCGGGCCGGAAGGTACGCCGCCACGAAGGTGACCCCGACCCCGACCGCATACGCCGTGACGGGCGTGCCCCACCCGATGACCACCTCCGTGGCGTTCAGGTTCATGCCGAAGACGCTCATCAGCCGGATCAGCCCGTGGGCGAGCCCGATACCGGTCGCCAGGCCCAGCGTCGAGCCGAACAGGCCGAGCAGCACCGCCTCGGTGAGCACCGACCGGCGCACCTGCCGCCGGTCGGCGCCGATCGCCCGCAGCAGTCCGAGTTCGCGGGTGCGCTGCGCGATCAGCATCGAGAAGGTGTTGACGATCAGGAAGACGCCGACGAGCACGGCGATCCCGGCGAAGCCGAGCATCACGTACTTGATCACGGCGAGGAAATCACCCAGCTCGTCGGTGGCCGTAGCGGCCTGCTCGTCGGCCGTCTCCACCCGGTAGGTGCCGGCGCCGAGCGCCCCGGTGACACGGTGGTCGACCTCCTCGGCGGTCGCACCCGGCGCCGTCTCGACGGCGATGCTCGTGGCCCGGTCCGCCGAGCCCAGCAGCTCGACGGCGGCGACCTCGGGATCGAGGAAGATGAGGGCTGAGCCCGGGTTGGGGGTGGTGAAGGCGGCGATCCCCACGACCTTGACGCGGAAGGTGCCCGGCTGAGCCTGCACCGACAGGGTGTCGCCGATCGCCACGTCCTTGGCGTCGGCGGTGTCCGCGTCCAGCACGGCCTCCCCGGCACCGTGCGGGGCGCGGCCGGAGGCCAGCTCCGCGACGCTGTGTTCGTCGGCGTACCAGGCCTCCGCGCGCGTCGGTGCGCCGGTCGTCGGCCCCACCGGCTCGTTGTCGCTGTCGACGACCGTGACGTTCCCGGCCCTGACGACCGGGCGGGCGGACTCGACCCCCTCGATCCCTGCCAGCCGCTCGGCGAGCGAGGCCGGCACGGTCCGGATCTGGCCGGTGGGCACAGCCGCTTCCAGGTCGTCCGGGGGCGACACGGTCACGTCGGCGGAGGTGGAGGCGAAGAGCCGGTCGAAGGTGTGGGCGACGGTGTCGGAGAAGATCAGACTGCCCGCGACGAACGCCACGGACAGGACGACGGCCAGCGCGGACAGCAGCAGTCGCCCCTTGTGCGAGAGGAAACTCCTGAGCGTCGCCCTCAGCACGGTCTCAGCCCTTGCCGGGGACCGACTCGTCGGGCCGCACGGCCCCGTCGTCGGCGAGGCCGGAGGTGAGGCCGGGAGCGAGGCCGCCGTCGTCGCTCTGGGCGCGGAGCACGTCGAACCGCTTCATCCGCTCCAGCACCGCCTCCGCCGTGGGCCGCTTCATCTCGTCGACGATCCGGCCGTCCGCCAGGAACAGCACCAGATCGGAGTGGGAGGCGGCGCCCGGGTCGTGCGTGACCATCACCACGGTCTGGTTCAGCCGGTCGACGGCCTCGCGCAGGAAGCCGAGCACCTCCAGACCGGCGCGCGAGTCGAGGTTGCCGGTCGGCTCGTCCGCGAAGATCAGCTCGGGCCGGGAGGCCAGCGCCCGCGCACAGGCCACGCGCTGCTGCTGGCCGCCGGAGAGCTGGGCCGGCCGGTGCTTCAGCCGGTTCCGCAGGCCGAGTGTGTCGATGACCTGGTCCAGCCACTTCTCGTCGGGCCTCTGGCCCGCGATGTCCATCGGGAGGGTGATGTTCTCCAGCGCGTTCAGAGTCGGGATGAGGTTGAACGACTGGAACATGAACCCGATCCGGTCCCGGCGCAGGCGGGTCAGCTCACGGTCCTTCAACCCGGTGATCTCGGTGTCGCCGAGCCACACCTGTCCGGCCGAAACGGTGTCGAGTCCGGCCAGACAGTGCATCAGCGTCGACTTCCCGGACCCCGAGGGTCCCATCACCGCGGTGAACCGGCCGCGCGCGATGACCACGTCCACCGCGTCCAGGGCGAGCACGGTCGTCTCGCCGGATCCGTACGCCTTGGTCAGGCCGCGCGCGCGGGCGGCGATTCCGTCCACCGACGCGAGGCCGGGGGAGTGCTCCGCAGCAGGTGTGGACAAGGCCGCCTCCTCCGTCCGGAAATACGGGAGATATGGATATGCCGACATGTGGGCAGGCGGAGATCCGCACGTGCGGGCATGGAACCGTGCCGAGGTGCCTGCCGCGCCCGAGGCTAGTGTGACCCGCTCCCCGCCAAATATCCCCCACAGGCACAAAACCGCCCCATATCGCTGTAAGGGGAACGCTCCATGCCGGCCCTTGCCGGTGCTAGCACATCGGCGCTAGCTTCGAGGCATGGCGAAGACCCAGCTGAACGTACGCGTGGACGAGGGCACCGCCCGAGCGGCGCGGGAGCGCGCACTGGCCCGCGGGATGAGCGTCAACCGCTACATCGAGGAACTGGTCCGGCAGGACGCCGGTGAGGTCGGCCACACCTTCGTGGAGGCCGCCGCCGACTTCATGAAGCAGTACGAGAACGTCTTCGCCGAGGAGTTCGACGGGACGGTGCCCGCCCGGGCGACGCCGAGAGCGGGGGAGAAGAACCCCGAGGGCCCGCGCGAAGGGCGCCGCTGATCCCTTGGACGGTCTGCGCATCGACCTCGCCTGGCTGCTGATGCTCGCCGAACAGCAGACTCCGGGGGACCCCCAGGTCACCGACTGGGGAGCCCTCGTCGCCGCCGTCGCCCGTCATGAGGCCGAGATATTCGACGTCCCCGTCTACGGCAGCCCGCAGGCCCGTGCCGCCGCGCTGCTCCAGCTGCTGCTCCACGTGCCCGCGCTGGAACGCTCCAACGCCCTGTTCGCCTCCGCCGTCGCGTACGCCTACCTCGTCGCCAGCGGCCTGAAGGTCGTCACCTCGCCGGAGCAGGTGCGCGACCTGGCCCGGCTGGTCAAGAACGGTGAGGCGTCCGTGGACGACATCGCCGCCGAGCTGCGCCGCTGGAGCGAGTGATCAGTTCCGGCCGCTCGGCGCGCCGGCCACCGCCTCGGTCACCGGTCGCCACGCGGTGCCCAGGACGCAGTACGACGTCGGCAGCTTCGGGCCGCTCTCCGGCATCAGCGTCCGCCGGTACGGGCCGAGTTCGAACCCCGCCTCCCGCAACGCGCCCACCGGGTCGCGCGCCACGTGGCAGCCACCGGCGAGCGGCGGCCACACCGTCCGGTCCAGGGCACGCTGGGTGAGGCGCATGACCCGGCCGCCGCCCCGGCCGTGCTCGAAGAACCGCACCTCACCGCCCGGCCGCAGCACCCGCCGGAGTTCCGCGAGCGCCCGCGGCAGGTCCCGCACACTGCACAGCACCAGGGAGACCACCGCCGCGTCGAACGCCTCGCTCTCGACCGGCAGCGCCTCCGCCGTACCCGGCGCGACAACCACCGGGACGCGGGCGCGCAGGGCGGCCTCCACGGCCAGTCGGCGCAGTACCCGTTCCGGCTCGACGGCGACGACCTCCGAGACGGTGCCCGGATAGTGAGCGAAGTTGAGGCCGTTGCCGGCGCCGACCTCGAGCACCCGGCCCGACAGCCCGTCGAGCAGCCTCCGGCGCACCGCGGCCATGCCCCCGCGGGTCTCCGCGGTGACACTGAGCCGGGCGTAGCAGCGGGCGAACAACGGATGGTGCACGGGATCCCGCGCCACCTTCGCGGAGCCGGCGGACATGGGGCGCCTTCCTGCCGTGAGGAAGCCGCGAAGCCCGGGGGACGAGGACTGAGCCCCCGGGGGCGGCCTTACCGCGATTGTGCCCCGTGAAGACACCTCGCATCCCTCGTCCCGGGCTCCGTCACGTCCCCCGCCCCCGGCGTGCCTCCCGCACCTGGAACGCCTCCGCGTCCCAGGTGCCGTCCAGCCGGGGCGCCAGCCAGTGCGGTGCCGAGGCCCGGAAGCCGGCCGGGGCGAGGGCGGCCGCCCCGGCCGGCACCGCGCCCAGCAGCGGGACCCCCGTCACGTCCGGCAGGTCCTGCAGGTTGCAGCGCGAGGCCAGATCGGGCTCGGCGGGCCAGCTGCCGATCACCACACCCGCCGGGGTGAGCCCGCGCGAGCGCAGGTGGCAGGCCGTCAGCTCCGCGACGTTCAGGGTGCCCAGGCCCGCCGACACCACCACCAGCACCGGCGCCGCCAGCAGCGCCGCCGCGTCCGCGAGCGTCCCGCCGGCCGCGTCGAACCGTACGAGCAGTCCGCCGGCGCCCTCCACCAGCACCAGGTCGTGCTCGGTGGCCAGCTTGGCGGCCGCCCCGGCCACGTCGTGCGGATGCACCGGCGCCCGGCCGGCCCGGCGGGCGGCGGTGGCGGGCGCCAACGGGTCCGGGTACCGGGCGATCTCGGTGGCCGTGACGGCACCGGCGAGCCGGGTGATCTCCTCGGCGTCTCCGGGTTCGTCCGGCGCCACACCCGTCTGTACCGCCTTCAGCACGGCCACCGACCGGCCCGCCGCCAGCGCCGTCGCGGCGACCGCCGCCGTCACCACCGTCTTGCCGACCTCGGTGCCCGCGCCCGTGATCACCAGTACCGGCATGTCATCCTTCCTGAGTGGCCGCAGCCGCAGCGCACACCGCGCGTGCGATCCGGGCCACGTCCGTGTCACCGGTGACGTACGGCGGCATGGTGTAGATCAGATCGCGGAACGGCCGCAACCACACACCCTCGCGCACCGCGGCCCGCGTGGCCGCCTCCATGTCCACGGCGTGGTCGAGCTGGACGACGCCGATGGCGCCGAGGACCCGCACGTCACGGACGTTCGGCAGGTCCGCCGCCGGGCTCAGCCCGTCCCGCAGGCCCGACTCGATGCGCTTGACCTCCGCGAGCCAGTCCTGTCCGAGCAGCAGCTCGATCGAGGCGCAGGCCACGGCCGCCGCCAGCGGATTGCCCATGAAGGTCGGACCGTGCGCCAGCACCGGTACCTCGCCGCGCGAGATGCCGTCGGCCACCCGCGCGGTGCACAGCGTCGCCGCCATGGTCAGGTAGCCGCCGGTCAGCGCCTTGCCGACACACATCACATCCGGGGTCACGGCCGCGTGCTCCGCCGCGAACAGCGCGCCGGTGCGCCCGAACCCGGTCGCGATCTCGTCGAACACCAGCAGCACGTCGTGCGCGTCGCACGCCTCGCGCAGCACCCGCAGGTACGCGGGGGAGTGGAAGCGCATCCCGCCCGCTCCCTGCACCACCGGCTCCACGATCACCGCGGCCAGTTCCCCGGCGTGCCGCTCGATCAGCTCCCGCAGACGGTCGGCGTACGCCTCCTCGTACTCGGCGGGCGGGGCCTCGGCGAACACCTGCTCCGGCAGGACCCCGGTCCACAGCTCGTGCATCCCGCCCTCGGGATCGCAGACCGACATCGGCTGCCAGGTGTCGCCGTGGTAGCCGCCCCGCCAGGTCAGCAGCCGCCGCTTCGCGGGCCGCCCGAGCGAACGCCAGTACTGCAGGCACATCTTGACGGCGACCTCGACGGACACCGAGCCGGAGTCGGCGAGGAAGACGTGCTCCAGCCCGTCGGGTGACATGTCGACAAGGAGCTTCGCCAGCCGGACGGCGGGTTCGTGCGTGAGCCCGCCGAACATCACATGGCTCATCCGCCCGAGCTGGTCGATCGCGGCCTCGTTCAGCACCGGGTGGTTGTAGCCGTGGATCGCCGACCACCAGGACGCCATCCCGTCGACCAGCTCGCCCGAGCCGTCGGCGAGCCTGAGCCGCACCCCGGTCGCCGACTCCACGACCAGCGGCTCCCCGCGTCCCGGCATGGGCCCGTACGGATGCCAGACGTGCCGCCGGTCCAGCTCGAGCAGCTCGGACAACTCGGACGCGGACCGCTCAGGCATTGGGAGCGATATCCGTTCCGGCGCCCCGGCGGCGGACCGCGACGAGATCGGTACGCGGCCCCTCGGCCCGGCCGGCCCCCTCCGCGGCCGTCTCGGCACCCGCGGGCGCCTTTGTCTCCGCACACCCACCGGAGGACGACGTCCCCGCGCACGCTCCGGCGCCCGCGGGTGCCGTACCGCAGACCCCGCCGCCGTCGTGCGCCCCGCACCCGCCCGCCCGGTGCTCGGGCAGGGTCACCTGGTCGGTGCCCTCCACCTCGAACCCGGCGTCCGCGATCATCTCCAGGTCGGCCCGCCCCGCCTGACCCTCGCTGGTGAGGTAGTCGCCGAGGAAGATCGAGTTGGCCAGGTGCAGCGCGAGCGGCTGCATCGTGCGCAGGTGCACCTCCCGGCCGCCCGCGATCCGCACCTCGACGTCCGGGCACACGAACCGCACCATCGCCAGGATCCTGAGGCACCGCTGCGGGGTGAGGTTCCACTCCTCGGCGAGCGGCGTGCCCTCGAACGGGATCAGGAAGTTCACCGGCACCGAGTCGGGGTCCAGCTCGCGCAGCGAGAACACCACGTCGACCAGATCCGTGTCGCTCTCACCCATGCCGGCGATCAGCCCGGAGCAGGCGGACAGGCCGGCCGCGTGCGCCTTGTGCACGGTGTCCACCCGGTCGGCGTACGTGTGCGTCGTGGTGATGTCCCCGTAGGTGGCCTCGGAGGTGTTCAGGTTGTGGTTGTAGGCGTCCGCCCCCGCCTCGCGCAGCCGCTCCGCCTGGCCGTCGGAGAGCAGACCGAGACAGGCGCACACCTCGACGCCCTCGTTGCCCTCCTTGATCGCCTTGATGGTGTCGGAGACCCGGTCCACGTCACGGTCGGTCGGGCCCCGGCCGCTGGCCACCAGGCACACCCGCTTGGCGCCGCCCGCCAGCCCGGCCGCGGCCGCCTCCGATGCCTGCTCCGGCTTGAGCCAGGTGTACTTGAGGATGTCGGCCTTGGAACCGAGCCGCTGGGAACAGTAGGAGCAGTCCTCCGGGCACAGGCCCGACTTGAGGTTGACCAGGTAATTGAGTTTCACCCGTCGGCCGAACCAGTGCCGCCGCACCTTCCCGGCCGCGGTCACCACGTCGAGCAGGTCGTCGTCGGACGTCCCGAGGACGGCCAGGGCTTCCTCGCGGGTCGGCGTCTCGCGCCGAAGCCCCTTGTCCACCAGCGTGTTCAGCAGGTCCATCGGTCTCCTAGTGAGGGAACCACCAGCTTCGGCCGGTGGGATAATTGCTTCCTGAGTCGGCGGTAGATTCCGTTTGTCCCGCAAGGGGTCGGTTCGGGCTGGACCGCAGCCCTCGGGTTGGAAGCCCCCTCCTCAGGTGGGGAGCGGAGTCACGAGAGCCGATCCTGTCCCACGGAATGTCTCGGGCCAAGGAGATTCTCCACAAATCCACACGCGCTGACGTGTGGATATTGCCACACCATGGGCGGTTGCCTCTGGGGCTAGGGTCTGGGCATTGCCTACAAAGCACCGGAGGACCCATGGCGTTCGGCTGGATCGGCGAACAGGCGGAGCTGCGGCGCCGGGCCGGACTCGTACGGACCCTGCGCCCGCGGGCCGCCGACGTGCCGCTCCTCGATCTGGCGAGCAACGACTACCTGGGTCTGGCCCGCCATCCGGAGGTCACCGAGGGCGCGGCACGGGCCGCGCGGACCTGGGGCGGCGGGGCGACCGGGTCCCGGCTCGTCACCGGCACCACCGAACTGCACACCGCGCTGGAACGCGAACTGGCGGACTTCTGCGGCTTCGAGGCGGCCCTCGTCTTCTCCTCCGGCTACGCGGCCAACCTGGCCGCCGTCACCGCGCTGGCCCCGCACGGCTCGCTGATCGTGTCCGACGCGGGCAACCACGCCTCGCTGATCGACGGCTGCCGACTGGCCCGCGGCGGGACGCGGGTCGCGGCGCACGCCGACCCGGACGCCGTGCGCAAGGCGCTGGACGGGCACGACGGACCGGCCGTCGTGGTGTCCGACACGGTCTTCTCGGTCGACGGGGACGCCGCCCCGCTCACCGCGTTGGCCGAGTCCTGCCGGGAGCACGGTGCGGGACTGGTGCTCGACGACGCCCACGGCCTCGGGGTGCTCGGCGACGGCGGACGCGGCGCCCCGCACGCGGCCGGACTCGCCGGCGCCGACGACGTCGTCGCGACGGTCACGCTGTCCAAGTCGCTCGGCAGCCAGGGCGGGGCGGTGCTCGGCCCGGCACGGGTCGTCGAACATCTCGTCAACGTGGCCCGGACGTTCATCTTCGACACGGGCCTCGCCCCCGCGGCCGTCGGCGCCGCGCTGTCGGCGCTCCGGCTGCTGCGCCGGGAGCCCGGGCGTGCCGCGCGGGCGGGCGAGGTGGCGCGTGAACTGCACGGACGGCTGACGGCCGCGGGTCTTCGAGCGGTGCGTCCCGACGCCGCGGTCGTCTCCGTGCGAGCCCCGTCCCCGGAGCAGGCCGTGCGATGGGCGGCCGACTGCCGGGCGGCCGGCCTGTCCGTGGGCTGCTTCCGTCCTCCTTCCGTGCCCGACGGCATCTCACGGCTCAGGCTGACCGCCCGCGCTGACCTGTCCGGGGCCGAGATCGAACGCGCTGTACAGGTGGTCGGCGAGACGCGGCCATGAGTCGGCGGGGCACGGCCGTGGGGCGCTCGGCGACGGATGGCTCGGCTGGTGGTGCCGGACGGGTGGTCGGGCCGGTGGCGCTGCCGGTCAGCGGACCGCGGCCACGAACTTCGCCCAGCTCCCGGGGGAGATGAGCAGCGCGGGCCCGGCCGGGTCCTTGGAATCGCGTACGGCGAGCAGCCCGGCACCTGGGCCGGTGGCCGGCCGGGCCGTCTCGACGCAGTTGTTCGCGCCCGTGCTGTAGCTGCTGCGCAGCCACCGCACACCGTGCAGGTCGGTGCTGGAGGGAAGGGTCCGAGGCGGTGCGGGCATCGTGCCTCCTTACGCGCCGGCAGCTGTCCCGGCGATGAAATCCAACGATTCCTCGGGCGAAAGGGCGTGGACCGAAAGGGAGTTGAAAGCCTCCGAGTACACCCGGAGGTCTTCTTTCCGCTCGAGGTAGAGGCTACTCGTCAAGTGGTCGAGAACTACGACATCCAGATCGGAAGTGCGCGAGAATGAGAAGATTACGAAAGGACCGGTGACGCCGATGTGCGCCCCTGCAGTGAACGGCAGGATCTGGAGCCGTACGTGGGGAAGGCGTGCCGCCTCCACCAGCCGGTTCAGCTGCCGGGTCATCACGCCGGGACCGCCGACCTCCCGGCGCAGCACCGCCTCGTCCAGGACGGCGGCCAGCTCCAGGGGCGGCTCCGTCCGCAGCACGTCCTGCCGGGCCAGCCGCACTTCCACCAGCGTGTCCAGCCGCTCCTGCGAGGCGCCCTCCAGTGCGGCCTCGGTCACCGCCCGCGCGTACTCGGGTGTCTGCAGCAGTCCGGGGACCACCGTGGTCTCCAGGGTGCGCATCGCGCTGGCCTGGGACTCCAGGCTGATGAAGTCCCGGTAGGTGGGCGGCAGTACCCCCCGGTACGCGTGCCACCAGTGATGCCGTCCGCCGCTGTCGTCGGATCCCGCCAGAACCAGCAGAAGCTCCCGCAACTGACGGTCCGCCAGGCCGTAGGCGTCGAGCAGTAACCGCACATCGGCCGGTTTCACCCCGCTCGTGCCCGTCTCGATCCGGCTCACCTTCGACTGGTGCCAGCCCACCAGGCGGGCCGCCTCGCCGCTCGTGAGCCCCGCCGACGTGCGCAGCGAGCGCAGTTCGGCGCCCAGTTTCCGGCGGCGTACCGCGGGACCGTGCTGCATCGTTTCCCCCTTACTCCCCATGAGCCGCTCACATACGGTCCCTCGTCGCAGAGTTCACCGATTTGAGCGACAGATATATGCATATCTCGGCCGTACCGTCGCCCAGGCCCTGCGGTGATGGCACTCTGGCGACGAAGCATCAGTGCGGGACCGTACTCGAATCAGCCGCTCCGTGCCGGACCGTGGACCCGTGGGAAAGGGACGACGTCGCCATGGCAGACCATCTGGAAGCATCCATCACTCTGCCGAGCGATCCAGCCTCGGTCTCCGCCGCGCGCGCCCACGTGGTGGACACGCTGGCGGAGTGGGGCATGCCGGCGGACACGGAAGTGTCCGACACCGTGCGGCTGATCGTGTCCGAGCTGGCCACCAACGCCGTGCAGCACACCCTCGGGCAGTCACCCACGTTCACGGTGGACATCGCCCTCGACCACGACGAGCGGTTGCGCATCGGAGTCACCGACAGCCATCCGCGGTACCCCAAGCGGCTCCCCGCCGCGGTCCAGCAGGACAACGGACGGGGGCTGGTCATCATCCGCTGGCTGACCGCGGAACACGGCGGCAGGATGAGGGTCCGCCCCACCAGGGAGGGCGGCAAGACCATCTTCGTCGTGCTCCCGTGGGCCGTCCCGGCCGAGCCGGTCACGGCGGCGGGACAGCAGGAGCCGTAGGGGCCACGACGGAACAGCGCAGCCCCGGTCGAGTCCGGTGACCGTCCGACGGGGGTGACGGGGCGGCAGCAGGGGGAATGCGGCCGCCCCCCCCTCGCGGATCAGTTGACCCGGCCGTACCAGACGCTGCGGGTCCAGATCTTCTGCAGGCGTACCACGTCCCCGGTCTTCGGGGCGTGCCAGATCTTGTTCTGGCCCGCGTAGATGCCGACGTGGTAGATGTTCTGACCCGAATGGAAGAACACCAGGTCGCCCGCCTTGCGGTTGGAGGCCGAGACCTGGCGTGTCTTGTTGTACTGCTGGGCTGCGGTACGCGGCAGGTGCTTGCCCGCCTTCTTGAACGAGTAGAGGGTCAGGCCGGAGCAGTCGAAGCGGGACGGTCCGGTGGCGCCCCACCGGTAGGGCGAACCCTTCTTGGAGGCCGCGACCTGGAGAGCCTTGGCGGCCGTACTCGCGGCCGCCGCCTCCGAGGCGGCACCGGGAACCACGAGTGAGCCGCCCACGGCGGCGAGGGTGAGGGCCGAGGCCGTGCCGGCCCGGGCCATGAGAGACGGGACACGATTGAGCGCGGTCATGCGCAACCCTTCGTCAGCCGCCTGTGAAGGATGACCTGTCGGATTCGGGCTGGCGAAGTTGCCCGGCCGCACACGTGCGGCTTCACCCCAAGGGCTGCTCGGAACGGGAACTCCCGTTCCGGCGACCCGTCGTGCTCGGGTCCTCCACTCCTGCCGATCCACTCCTGTCGACCGGTCATCCGGGCGGCGGCAGGACTCGGCGTCCGCCCGGATCGCCCCGCCGCGGCGGCGGGGGCTTGTCGTCAGTGAGCGATCTTGGCAACGGTTGGCCCGAAATCCCACCGGAGCCGGGGGTTTGTGTTGTTACTCACCACTCATCCGTTCGGGTGGACACTGCTGCGTTCGGGCTGCCGTCCAGAGCGCCGAGGAGCCCCGGACCAGCATCGGAATACTTGATTCCGAAAGGGGACGCGCGCGGTGCGCAACCTTGGCGGCCCGAAAAGAAGTCGTGCATCTACGCCGCTTGGGGGTAAGTCATTTGGTCCGTTTCGACCCCGGTGCGGACGTGCCACCGGCGCACGCCCCGCCCGGGCCGGTAGGAGTGTCAACTGCCGGAGCCCGGCGGCAGGATGACACGGGCCGTGCGCCGCTCGCCGTCCAGCACCCGCAACGCACGGGCCAGGGTGGCGGTGTGCAGCTCGGTCTCGCCGCGCCTGTGCATCAGGGCCAGCGCGTCGCGCAGGGCGACGGCCTTGCCGACCAGCGCCTGCGCGGCACGCAGTCCCCGGTAGGTGTCGCCGTCGCGGGCCGGGTTGATCCGGCCGAGCAGGTCGACGGCCTCGAGGTAACGGTCGATCAGCTCGGCCTCGGCGCGGGTCAGCGCGGGCAGCGGTGGCAGCTCGGGTGGCAGCATCGGCGGCTCACCTCGTGCCGGGAGCGGGCCGCCGGCCCTCGCGGGCGGTCACGATCCGGTCCGCGAGGCCGTAGTCCACCGCCGCCCGGGCGTCGAGGACCGTGTCCCGCTCGATGTCCGACCGCGCCTGCTCCGGGGTGCGGCGGGTGTGCCGGACCAGCATCTCCTCGACCCGGGCCCGAACGCGTGTCAGCTCCTCGGCCTGGAGGGCCAGGTCGCCGGCCTGGCCCTCCACCGGCTCCGTCAGCGCGGGCTGCTGAAGCACCAGCCGTGCCCCGGGCAGTACGTACCGCTTGCCCGGCGTCCCGGCGGCCAGCAGCAGCGCGGCTGTCCCGGCCGCCTGGCCCAGGCAGACCGTCTCCACCTCGCAGGCGATGTAGCGCAGGGTGTCGTGGATCGCCGACATGGCGTGGAAGGAGCCGCCGGGCGAGTTGACGTAGAGGGAGATGTCCCGGTCGGGGTCCCGGTGCTCCAGGTACATGAACTGGGCGATCACGTCGTTCGCTGAGGTCTCGTCGATCGGTGTCCCGAGGAGGACGATCCGCTCCTCCATCAGCTTCGAGTACGGATCCGTGCTCCGACGCCCGGACACCGTGTGTTCGGTGAACTCGGGCAGGACGTGGCGGGCGGACGGTCGGGTCATGGGAGCCCCTCCTCGCGGCAGCTGTCTGTAAAAAATGTACAGGATGTACGTGACGTTATGATGGGGACATGGCCTACGAGATTCCGGTGACGCAAGCCAGGGCTGAACTCGCCGACCTGATCAACCGCGTGGTGTACGGCGGTGAGCGCGTTGTCGTGACCCGGCACGGAAAGCCCCTCGTCGCCCTTGTGTCCGCCGATGACCTGCGACGACTCGAGCAGCTCCAGGAGCTCGACGCACGACGGGAGCCGACCGGGGATCAGGTGGTCAGCACGGTTTCCGGCGTCCACGAGGCGGTGTCCGCTCCACGCGAACAGCAGCGCTTCGGCATCGCCGCGGAGCACCGCGGAACGGGTGCTTCGTAAGTCGCCGAGAAGACCCCGGAAACAGAACCGTGGCGCGCCCCCCCCGCCCGCCGGGCGGGCGGCGTGTGATACGGCGGGGGGGGGGGCTGGGCGGGCCCGCGCCGCCG
>NZ_JBFAKH010000080.1:0-34083 GCF_040655635.1 Streptomyces sp. NPDC050388 | reverse complement strand
ACCGGCACACCCCCGAACTGCGGGGCCTGCCGCTGTGGATGGACTACTCCGCCCGCCTCAGCCCCGCCCGCATCCGCTCCCGGATCAAGACCATCGTCCGGGAGACCGGCCGCGCGCCGCTGGTGGTGGTGGACTATCTCCAGCTGATGCAGACCGATCAGCGCAATCCCCGGCAGTCGCCGTATGAGCGGGTCACCGAGATCAGCCGCGAACTGAAGATCCTCGCCGCCGACACCGGGGCCGTGCTCATCGCGCTGGCCCAGCTCAACCGCGGGCCCGAACAGCGGCAGGACAAGAAGCCGGCGGTGAGCGACCTGCGGGACTCCGGCGCCCTGGAGCAGGACGCGGATGCGATCATCCTGCTGCACCGCGAGGACTACTACGAGCCGGAGTCCGAGCGGGCCGGGGAGACCGACCTGATCGTGGCCAAGCACCGCAACGGGCCCACCGCCACGGTCACGGTGGCCCACCAGTTCCACTACAGCCGGCTGCGCGACATGTCTGGCGCGGAAGAACCCGCCCTCTGACCGTCCTGGACGCCGCTGTGCGGCGCGTTCTGCCCGACGCCGGGCACTTCCCCCGGTCGGGCCATGATCGCCCCACAGCGGCCCACACAGCCGATCATGAACGGAGACCCCCGATGGGCATCATCGGAGACGGCCTCGAGCGGGCCGTGCAGCAGGCGTTCACCCGCCCCATACCCAAGTCCGCCGGCGCGCAGATGCGCTACCTGGTCAAGCAGCTCAAGGGCACCAAGCCGGTCGCCCAGATGCTGCGGATCTCCCAGCGCACCGTCGAGCGGTACGTAAAAGACCAGATCCGCCGGCCCCGCCCGGACCTCGCCCGACGCCTTCAGGACGCGGTGCGCGCCCGCTGGCAGCCCCGCATCCGCGAGCGTGCCCGCCGCCAGGCGGCCACCCGCACCGGCCTGGTCGCCGACACCCGGGCCCGCTTCGGCTTCACCGCCGCACCCGACACCACCGACGACGCCCGCCTCCGCCACCTCACCCTCGCCCTGCCCCCGCAGCACGCGGCCCGCCTCTTCGACGCCCAGCAGGCCGGCGCCAGCGACGCCCGACTCCAGGAGATCGCAGCCGAAGCGCTCAAGGAGGTCTACTTCCAGGACGGCGGCCGCCGCGCCGGAAGCCTGGTAGAGGTCCGGTTCACGGACATCGAGCACCTCGAGTTCGACCTGTAGTGGCAGTCCCAGGGGCTGTGGGCGTTGGAGAAGCGTATCGATCGCGTGCAGGGCGTCAGGGGCGGCGGGCGAGGACGTCGTCGATGCGGGAGGCGTCGGCGACCCAGGTTGCGGCGACCGGCGCTATGAAGCCGAGCACGGTCTGGATGTCGTCCCGGCGTGCTTCGAGCGGCAGGTGCCGGATGCCCTCGTGGTGGGCGATGCGGTTGCGGAACTTGTGCAGCCGCTTGACCGGGTCTTCCACCGTGTTCAGGGCACGGTTGGGGGCGTGAGGGAAGGCACCCGCGAGATCGGGCCACAGGCTGGTCTTGTACTGGCGGGCCAGCAGGAAGCGCCAAAAGCCGAAGCTCAGCTCCGCAATGATCTTCCCGCGCGGGATGATTACGCCGCCCCGCCCAGCGCGCTCTTGAGCCTGGGTGATGTCGCTGCGGGCCTTGCCGCTGAGTGGAACCTGCCTGTCGGCGTACCACTCGGTGGTGCGGCCCCGACGCTGCTGGCGGGCAACGAGCCGCGCGTCCAGCGCGTTGCGCAGCATGATCTCCAGGTGCCCGAGCGATTCGAAGAACGCCGCGGCGAGGTCGCTGTTCCACCGGTACAGCGCGAGCGCGGCGGTGGTGTCGCCAGCGCATGCGGTCAGGTAGGGGTTCAGCCGGTCGGGGCTGATCAGCTCGATGACGGCCTTGTCGTCGGGCGGCTCGATGCTGGTGGGCGACGTGCTGTGCATGGTGGGGCAAATCGTAGGTACACTGGGCGGCGAAGACCCTGGAATCGTCCCTGGTAGCCCTCGAAAGTGGGCAGGCCATACCCCAGGGTTCAGACCTCAGACAAGGGCCGCCCGGGAAACCGGGCGGCCCTTGTGCGTGCCGGACGAGGCCGACTCAGGTCTCGGAGACGTCGCCGTGCGCGTCTCGCTCCAGGCGGCGGAACAGCAGCTCCGCGCGGATGAGCACGGCGACGCCGGTGACCGTGGCAGCGAGCATGACCAGCCACGCAGCGACCTGCCACGTCGATTCGGTGCGCAGCACGTACGGCGTGAGCACCGCCATCACGACGGCGAGCACACTGATCGCGGCCAGCCAGACAAGTCTCATCACATTCTCCTTCGGGGCGTCGTCAGGACGGGTCCGCCGGCGCCTTCTTCGGGCGCAGGGTGTCGAATAGCCGCGGGGACAGGCTCGGCGGCAGGAGCCACAGGCCGACGATGCCGATGGTCGTGACCATCACGGTGAGCACCACGAAGACGACGTCCCGGCTCGCGGAGCCGAAGAAGCCGGCCATCAGGGACAGGGCGACGACGAAGACCATCATGAACCGCCAGTGCTCGCGGTCCAAGAGGAACGGACGGGTCTCGGTGCTCCACCACCAGGACGTGCTGGAGATCGTGGTGAAGCTGAACGCGGCGAGTGGGACGACGATCGGCAGCCAGAAGCGCAGGTCGTCGTCAGCGGGCAGCTGCTGGCCCCAGCGGTCGCCCTTGTGGTGCAGGAACCACAGGTACAGCGGGATGCTCACGAGCGCGTACAGCCACAGCACCACCCGCATCGTCCAGTCGACCGGGCCGGTCTTCCCCTTCGCCATGGTCACGACGGTAGTGAACAGCGTCTCGAGCCGGTCCACGTTCGTGAGAACCGGCCACCAATCCGGTCAGAACAACCGACCCGACATCCCTCGAACGCATTTCGTACGCAATTCGTACGGTAAATGTACGCGATTCGTGCGTTTCATGGGGTAGGGTGTTGGTTGGCAGGAGGTGTTCCATGTCCGAGTTGTTCGACGCGGTCGACGCACTGCTCGCGTCCCGCGCCACGCTGCCGCCACCGGCGGAGCGCAAGCGGCTGCGTGCCGCACACGGCCTGACGATCGACGAAGTGGCCACCGCGCTGAAGGTGCGCCGGGCCACGGTGTCGGGCTGGGAGTCCGGCAAGACCGAGCCCCGCCCGCCGGAGCGCGACGCCTACGCCCGGCTGCTGGACAAGCTCGCGGAGCTCTACCCCGCCGACCCGCCCGCGCCCGCCCAGGACGCTGCGGTGCCGGCCGCGTTCACCGCCGCGCCCGCCCCGGCTGCAGAGGCGCAGCCTCTGTCCCCAGGCCCGGCATCCGACGCTGCGGACACGACCACACACGAAAACACCCAGACCAGCCCCGCCCCCGTCGCCGCCGCTCCGACGGCCGCGCCGCGACCGGCGCGCACCACCAAGCCGTCGTCGACGTCGCGCCGTCCGGGCGCGAAGCAGGCAGCCCCGGCCGACGCTCCCGCGGGCGGCACCGACGCGCGCTTCGCGAACGGGCCGCTGGCGGTCGTCGACGTCGAGGACGGCAAGGTGCTGGCGTACTGCACCGGCGGCCTGGTCCTGGACGTGCCCGCCAAGTCGATCCCGACCCTGGTCGACTGGGCGCTCACGGAGGCGAAGCTCGGTCAGCCCAAGCTGTCCGGTCCGGGCAAAAACGCCGACCCGCTGCTCGTACTCACCGAGGCCGCGCTGGAACGCTACGGCCTTCCCACCACCCTCACCGAGGAGGAGAAGCTCGCCGGGCGCATCCCGGAGGGCCACAAGATCATCAAGCAGCTGGCCCGCGCGGAGTGGAAGCTGACCAAGCGCGGGTTCGGGCCGTGGGCGCGGATCTACCGCCCCGCACAGGGCTCGGAGCGGGCCTGCGTGCAGCTGTGCATCCCGTCCTGGCACGCGCTGGACACCCGGCACTGGGGCGGGGCCGGACAGCTGCCGCCGGCGGACCTCGCCCGGGTGCTGGGTGTTTATGCGTCCCGGGTGATGACCCCGCGCGGCTCCACCGCCGTCACCGGCCTGGAGCTGATGACCGCGCTGCACCCGCCGACCCGCGCCTCCGAGCCCGGCCCCGACGGCAAGCGGCACTCCGAGCACAACCCCGGCTCCCTCGGGAAGGACCCGGTGGACTGCGCCCCGTGCGAGGCCCCCGACGGGCACCCGCTCCTGGCGGACCTGCCGCGCTTCCCCGTTCGCGGCCCGGCGGAGAAGCTGTGCGAGGAGGCCTACGACTGGGCACGCCCGATGACCGACGCCGAATGCCTGCGCCGCCACCTGGTCGGCATCGACGTGAACATGGCCTTCGCGGCGGGCGCCAACGGCCTGCCCGTCGGCCTCGGAGCGCCCACGCACGTGACGAACCCGGTCTTCGACTCAAAGCTGCCGGGGAGCTGGCTGGTGGACCTGTCCCACGTCGACCTGTCCCGCGTGAAGGTCGGCAAGGAGTGGGCGGCGCTGGACGGCTCGCTGCTGCCCAGCCCGTTCACGCCGACGGGCGCGCGCCCCGAGGGCCCGGCCTGGTACGCGACACCCACCGTCGCCTACGCCGTCGAGTTGGGCTACGAGGTGCGCCCGATCGAGGCCTGGGTGCGCTACGAGAACGGCCGCTACCTGGACGGCTGGTACAACCGGCTGCGCGACGCCTACCTCGCCACCATGGCCGACCTCGGCGTGGAAGCGGACCTGTCGCCGGCCGACTTTCTGGCGGCCATGGACGGCTACAGGGAGCGCGACCCTCAACTGGCGATCGTCGTCTCGGCGATCAAGGCGACGGTCAAGGGCGGCCTGGGCAAGCTGCGCGAGCGCCCGCGCGGGGAGGGCTGGCGGCCCGGCGAGCCGTGGCGCGCGCTGTCCCGCCCGACGTGGCGGCCGGACATCCGCGCGGCGGTCATCTCCCGCACGCGCATCAACCTGCACCGCAAGATCGTCAAGCATGCGGCGTTCACCGGCGACTACCCGGTCGCGATCCTGTCCGACTGCGTCGTCTACGCGGCCGAGGGCACCAGCCCGCTGGACTTCCTGCCCTACCGGGAGGGCAAGCCGCTGCCGGGCGGCTTCAAGCTCGGGGTGAACCCCGGCCTGGTCAAGCACGAGGGCACCCAGACCGTGCTGTGGGGCGAAGAGGTCCGCGAGCGGTTCGACGCCCCGGAACTCAACCTCGCCCGGTACATCAAGGACGGCACCGTCACCGACGTCGACACCGGAGAGTAGGAGTAGGCGATGAGCCTGTTCGGGGACGGCCTGGACGCCGCGGTACAGAAAACCTTCACCCGCCCGGCACCCAAGAGCGCGCCCGCGCAGATGCGGTACCTGGTCAAGCAGCTCAAGGGCACCAAGGCGGTCGCCCAGATGCTGCGGATCTCCCAGCGCACCGTCGAGCGGTACGTGAAGGACCAGATCAAAAAGCCCCGCCCCGCTCTCGCCGCCCGGATGGAGCGCGAGGTGAAGAAGCGGTGGCAGCCGCAGATCCGGGCGAAGGCCAAGGCGAAGGCGGCGAGCACGGGCGGCATCGTCATCGACACCCGTGCCCGCATGGGCTACACCGCGCCGATCGGTTCGACGGACCAGGACCGCATCCGGCACCTGACCGTCGCCCTGCCCCCGCAGTACGCCGCCCGCCTCTTCGAGGCCCAGGAGGCCGGGGCCAGCGACGCCCGACTCCAGGAGATCGCGGCCGAAGCGCTCAAGGAGGTCTACTTCCAGGACGGCGGCCGCCGCGCGGGCAGCCTGGAGGAGGTCCGCTTCACGGACATCGAGCACCTCGAGTTCGACCTCTAGCAGCCGCGCCCCGAGCAGCCGCGTGCCCCGGACCGATGCGGTCCGGGGCACGCTCGAGTATCCGCGCGGGGGCGGATGTTCATGTGTGGTCGGGTAGCCGGGTCACGTTGCCGTGACCCGGCTACCCGATCTCAACAGCGCTCTGGCGGCGGCCCGCAGCTGCTCGCCGTCTCGGCACCGGGCACCATCTACGACCCGGACACCGACGACGTGGTCCAGGCCGAGCTCGGCGCCGAAGCCGCGACCGCCGCCCGGGAAGCCGAGCTGCGCGAAGCCACACGGATCGCGGCCCGCGCCGATTAGTTCCAAGCGCTGCGCGAGCTGGGCACGCTGGAACAGACCGAACCCCGCGAAGGCGACGAGGCCGTGCGCGGCGAACTCACCCGCCGCGCGGGCGGGTACGTCCAGGCCGATGTCGACGCCTGGCTCGCCCACGCCCTGGCCGCGCACCTCGAGCATTACCGCGACCCGGCCGCCCTCGAGGCTGCCGCCAGCCTTCTCACGTCGTCGATCCTCGCGCACGTTGCGCTGCTCGCCGAACTCGCCCGCCTGGTTCCCGGTGTCGGCATCGACCAGCTGGCGTTCGCGGCCGGGCTCGCCACCACCGAGCCCGAAGCCGCCGGTGCACTCGCCGTGTTCCTCGCCCGCGCCCGGTCGTAGCGCAGTATTCGCACGGCCCGCTCCGGCACGCGGCCAGCCTCAGCCCGTGATCACCGTCGGTGACTGTCACGCTCACCCGTGTCACGCACACCGATCCGGTTGTCACACTGGACTGTCACGCTGGCGATCCGGTCCGGAGCCATGGGCCCGACCCCCGGATTTGGGCCACCTCGCCGATCAGCGTGACAACCCTCCCAGGTCGACTACGGTCCTCGTTCGGATCTGGCGGTTCCCTCGCACGCCTGAACAGTCCGCCGATCTGTGTCATCAGGACCCAGGAACCAGGGCCGAGGTCCCTGGGTCCTGAGACCGGTGTTTTCCCTGGCGGCCACCGAACGGGGTCGGAAGCTGGGTCCGGGGTCCGCACCCTCGTACGAGCCGGTTCGTCCGGAGTGGTCTCCAGGACCCGGAGCGGCCGATACCGTTGGGGCAGACGCCAGTTCTGCCACTTGGAGCCCTCGATGAGCGAACAGCCGGCCACCGCCGACCATGCCCGGCAGCAGCTGGAGCCCGCGGCCGCCGACGCGGTCCGCGCCTACGCGGCCGCGGAGCGCGCCAAGACGGACGCCCTCGCCTCGGTGCTGGAGGACATCGCCGAACACGGCTACCCCTCGCCCGAGTCAGGTGTGCCGTGGGAGACGGCCCGGGATACCCACCTCGCCCGCCTCGCGGACGAGCAGCCCCGTGTCGCCTGACCACGGCGCGCGCCGCTCGCGCGTCATCATGGTGGAGCCTGCGCTCACCCAGCTGGCGAAGCTCACGGCGAGCGAGACGCACCGGCTGGACCGCGCGATCGTTGCCATCAGCGTCAACCCGGAGCTGGGCACCGAGGTGCCCGGAACGCTGCTGCGCGACTACGCGGATGAGGTCGACGGGGTCCGCGTCATCTACTACGTGACCGCCTTGCAGACGATCACGATCGTGTCGTACGTCGAAGCCTGATCACACAGCAGTGCCTCGGATCCGGTCGGGTCCGAGGCACTGCTGTATCTGCTGCACGGTGAAGCAAGACGGGCGTGTGCGGTCGGTGGGTGGTGCTGTTCGGTTAATGGGGCTGCTGCTCTGGGGGCTGGAGAGCGATGACACTCGAAGGTCGGCCCCAGACGGCACACGGGTGCTGCTCGTGCAGCAGAAGCGCTGCACAACGCAGCAACGCCGTGCATCAAACGGTCGTTCGTCAGCTGCATGGCGCCGCTCGATCCCAAGTTGTCCCTGCGTGCATGGATCTTTGTACAAGCTGACTGGGATGTCTGGTGTCGGTGTCGACATCAAGTACGCGAACGGTGCTGCACCCGAAGGTGCAGCACCGTGTTGTCGTGTCACCCGGCCGGGCGGGCGGCCGGGTCAACCGACAGAGTGCAGCGAGCCGTGCCTCTTGGCGGCCGCGGCCTTCTTGGCGGCGACGGCCTTGTGGTAGTTCGCCACGTAGCTCTTGCTGTCCCGGCCGTCCAGTGCTGCCCCTTGGTCCTACCCGGCAACGCGGAGCACTAGGGAATCACCGACGGGCATGACCAGGGCCTGTCCTTTCGGCGAAGATCGCATAGCTAGGCTGTGACATCGAGCCTTGCTGATGGCCTAGATCTCTCTTCGGGTCCCCCTTGCTCGACCCTTCAGGTCACATACCTGTTGGCGGCTAGGTTCCGCCTCGAGTGCGGGTGCATTTCACGTCCTGCGGTGGCTGAGGCGAGCGGTACCAGGGGCCTTCGCCGGCCCCTGGACCCCGCTCGCCCCGCCACTTGTCGGCGCGAAACCCTTGTCATGGGCTTAGCTCCGTGCGCGCCGACAAGCAACGGGGTCCACTTCACCGCCGTCCCAGGCTGCCAGTGAGCCAGGAGTTGATGTTTGTGAGCACCTACAGCTGACCGCGAGTCCTTGTGGACATGGTTGTGGTGGGTTGGGGGCAGCGACTGGAAGCTGTGCACGTGTGCCTTGCAAGGCGGAGCCCGAGGGGGCCCCGCCAGTGATGGCAGCAGCTTGGACGAAGTAAGAGAGAGCCGCGCCGAAAAGCCCTCTGAGCTGCACAAACACCTTCAGGTGCGCAGTTTCCAAGATCTGGCACCCAGTTTCCTCGGTCGTTAAAGCGGTCCACAAGATCTTGGGCCATGGTTCTGAGGATCGTGGTGCACAGTCTGAAGGATCTGAGCACCACGATCCTCAGAACTGCCTAGATGTACTTCAAGTTCATCTAGGCAGTTCTCTCAGACTTGGTTCGGGGTGGATCTGTGTGACATTTCGATGAGAGACACGTCGTACAGACCCTGTAGATCGACCTGCTGCTCATGTACGTTAAGTTCATCTAGGGAGCCTGAAGGCTGCCCCTCATGAACGGCGCAGCAACAACACGGGGAGACACCGTTGGGAGCTGTACGCAGGCTGGTCGACGCTGACACCGGCGAGGCTATCCCTTACGCGCCATACGCCTTCTCCGGGAAGCACACCCAGGTAGACAAGGCGCGCGTTGAAGCGATCACTGAGAGCAAGGCGTTCACGCCCAGTCAGAAGTTCCTCGTCCTGTGGTGGATCGGGGTGTCTCCGGAAGGCATGGAGCCGCTGCGGGCCACGGGGGCCGACATCGGACGCAGGGTGGGCATGTCGACCGACGCAGTCGGGAAGATCAACCGGAAACTTGCCAAGCACCGCATCCTGATCATCCGTGGCCGCATCGGCAACTACAACTTCTACCGCATCAGCCCTTACATCTCTTTCCACGGAACCGGCGTTGAGCAGCGCGAAGCGGTCAAGACCTGCAACCCCCCCGACATCCCCGGCTTCGACGGTCAGACCCCTGCACGCTGGGAGGCAAAGTGAACGACGACGACAAGCTCAAGACCCTTCGTCTGCTCCAGCGCACCGCTGGCCTGACCGCCAACCAGCGCTTGGTCGTCATGCTGTATGCCTGCCACCCCACCGACCGGTCCGGTGCGGTCCTCGAGACGGCTGTGGAGCTTGCGAAGCTGGTGGGGCTCTCCCCGACGGTCTTCTCCCGCACCCGCCGCCAGGTCATCGAGGCTGGCTGGCTCGAGGAGTCGGAGCGGCTGGCCCACATCCGCTACTACCGGCTCAGCTCGAAGGCCACGGGGGAGAACGTCGTGGTGGAGTTCCGCCGCGCAACCTGAGCAGTTCTGTAGGCGGGGTAGATGAACGTCACGTCCATCTACCCCGCCTTACAGACCAGGCTTCATTGCTCTTGCGTCTATCCGGCGCCTACAAGAAGGGCAGGGCCAAGGGCCAGATCGGCTACTTACACCGCAACCATTTCGTCGGCATTGTCCCGTTGACTGACCGGGTGGGATGATCTTCTGGTTGATCAGGCGGGGAGGGGGAATCCGTGGACAGCGCGCCCTCGTACCGGGGGCATCGGTATCCGGTCGAGGTGATCTCTCACTGCGTGTGGCGGTACTTCCGCTTCCCGCTCGGCTTCCGGGAGGTGGAGGAGCCGATGCCCGGGCGCGGTGTGGTCGTCTCCCATGAGACGGTCCGCCGTTGGTGCGCCACGTTCGGACAGGCCTACGCGAACGGGCTGTGCCGCCGCCGGCCCCGGCCCGGGGACGCGTGGCATCTGGACGAGGTGGTCGTCAGGATCAACGGGGAGCGGACGTACCGGTGGCGGGCCGTCGACGCCGGCGGCACCGTCCTGGGCATCCTCGTGCAGGACCGCCGGGACACAGCAGCGGCCAGGCGCTTCTTCCGCCGCCCGATGAAGAAGACGCGTGCGGTGCCCCGGGTGGTCGTCACGGACCAGCTCCGCTCCTCCGGCGCGGCCCACTGCGAGGTCATGCCCTCCGTGGAACACCGCTCCCACCAAGGCCTGAAGCATCGGGACGAGAACAGCCACCAGCCGACGAGGCAGCGCGAACACGCGCTGAAGGGCTTCCGTAGCGTGGGTGGGGCCCAGCGGTTCCCGGCCGCGTTTATCGGCATCTCACCCCCATTTCCGGCCCCGCCGCCACCTGATGACCGCCCCCGGCTACCGAGCCGAGATGACCGTTCGCTTCGCCATCTGGGACCAGGTCACCGGAGTTGCCGGCCAGCCCAGCACTCCCTGAACACGCGGCCGGAACCCAGTTCCGCCACGCCCCGACGCACCTCCTCACTCAACAACGTGACAGCGTCCTCGTCGCTGTTGCGCTGCTGGTAGGTCCCGCAGTGGGCCACCTGTATGGCTCTCCGAGGTGACCCGGATGGCTGAGGCCGCTGGAAGAGACGGGCGAAGGCCGATGAGTTTCTCCGTGATCCGCAGTCAGAGATCATAGTTGGTGCACTGCAGTCGCGAGTGTGGTCGAAGCGTGCACCGACCGATCCTGCTGAGAACCAGACACGAGACACCGAGGAACCCTAAGATGCGGACCCTGATCAGCACCGCTTTCGTCTCGCTCGACGGCGTCGTGGAGGCCCCGGGCGGCGAGCCCGGCTACCGGAACTCCGGCTGGACCTTCAAGGACGTCGAGTTCCTCCCCGAGGCATTCGACATCAAGGGCCGAGAGCAGAAGGAAGCCACCGCGATGCTGATGGGCCGGGTCAGCTACGAGGTGTTCAGCCCGGTGTGGCCCGACATGGAGGACTTCGCCGACTACAATGTGATGCCGAAGTACGTCGTCTCGACCACCCTCACCGAGGACAACCTGGTTTCGAACTGGGGCGAGACCACGATCCTGCGCTCGCTCGACGAAGTGGCCGCGCTGAAGGAGACCGAGGGCGGCCCGATCATCGTCCACGGGAGCGCTGCCCTCAACCAGGCCCTTTCGGACGTCGGCCTGATCGACCGTTACCACCTGCTCGTCTTCCCGCTCCTGCTCGGCGCGGGCAAGCGTCTGTTCAGCGCCACGGACAAGGACACCCAGAAGCTGAAGCTGGTCGAGCACGAGGTCTACGCCAACGGCCTGCAGAAGAACGTCTTTGACGTGGTCCGCTGACAAGGCTCCCACGTTCGCCCTGCCGTCGCGTCGTTGGACTTGGCACTCGTGTTCGGTAGGCGTTGGATCACCGCGCGGACCAGAGGAAGATGCCCGCGTTGTGGAGCCCGGCCAGGTAGACGGTCGCGGTCTTTACGCAGCGGATGGCGATGTCACGTCACTGCTTCAAGCGATTGATCTCCCGCTTGACCGTGTTGCGTTGCTTGTATGCCTCGCGGTCGAAAGTGGGCGCCTGCCGCCACGACTGCCTCGACGCAGTCGGTGGCCCCGCTGATCCTGAGCTGGCCAGATGCAGGCAGAGGGCGGCTTGAACGATTGGGACTGCTGTACGGATAGGTGACAGTCGGGTTTCATGCCGCGAGGGCTGCGGCGGGCTTCATGGTGGTCCCGAGCTCGATGGGGGCCAATCGGCCCAGCCGTAGCTGTCGGCGGCGCCGGTGACAGGTCCGTTCGATCAAGATGACGATCGCGGTGCGGAGCGCTTCTCGGGTGGTCCAGGTGCGGCGGTCCAGGACGTTGTTCTGCAGGAGTGCGAAGAACGACTCCATGGCCGCGTTGTCACCGGCGGCGCCGACCCTGCCCATCGATCCGACCAGGCCGTGACGGTTCAGGGCGTGGATGAGCTTCCGGGACCTGGACTGCGAGCCGAGGCGGAGTGGACGACGCAGCCGGCCACCCCGCCTCGGCGTGCGGTGGCATGGTCCAGCGCGTTCGGCTGCCGATGGAGTAGCCGACGATCCGGCCGGAGCAGGCGTCCTTGACCGCGCACAGGTACCACGTGCCCTCTCCGGTGGCATGTTCGGTGATGTCGGTCAGCCACCGTTCGTTCATCGCGTTCGCGGTGACGTCACGCCGGACAAGGTCGTCGTGCACCGACAGCCCCGGGCACCTCCATCGAGGAGACAACACGACGTGCCATCACTGCCGCACGTGAGTCGAACTATGCGTGGCCAGTGAAAATACAGCGGGCAGAAAGACAACGGCTTCTTAACTTCCCGGGCTTGGAGTAGAAGGTCGTAACCCGATATACCCACATCACCCACAGCCCGGGCCGCCGGATCGATCAGCAACTCTGCCCGCGGACGCGGGTAGGGCGGCCCCGTCTCGCCCTCCATACGCGAACCAGTCTCCGCGGCCGTACCGGTTCGGGTCGTGCGCATTCTAGGAGTTGTCCGGCACACAGTGGTGTCCCGACGATGAGGACGGCCGATCCGCCACGGCAGCAAAGGACATACCGATGCCACACGTCGAGACCGCCAACGGTCCTTCCGGCATCAACAGGCCGCTGGCCCAGTGGCCCGACACGGGTGCTGTGCTGACCCAGCTGGCCGAGACGCTGCTGCGCTGCGGCGAGCCACCGATCGGCCGAGGCGAACGCGAACTGATCGCGACGTACGTCTCGGAACTCAACCACATGCGGTTCTGTTCCGACTCGCACAACGCCTTCGCGGCAGCACAACTGGAGGGCGGAGCGGACCTGGTCAGGGCGGTCCTCGCCGACGCCGCCGCACCGGTTCCTTCTCTGCTCAAAGCGCTGCTGCGGATCGCGGCCCAGGTACAGGCACAGGCGCAGGCGCAGCCGGTCTCCCACGAGGCGATCGCAGCCGCCCCTGCCGAGGGGGCGACCGACAGGCACAACCACGACACCGTGCTGATCGCGGCGGCCTTCTGCATGCTCAACCGGTACGTCAACGCGCTCGCCACCGAACTGCCGTCCGACCCGCCCTACTACCGCACCGCCGCCGACCGCATCGTCAACCGCGGCTATCAGACCGCGCGCTGACCCGTCATGTGTCCCGCACCCGCCAAGGAGAGCGACGTGGGCTGGTCCACAGCAGACATCCCCGACCAGCGGGGTAGGACCGCGCTGGTCACCGGTGGCTCCAGCGGACTCGGGCTGGAGACGGCCCGGACGCTCGCGGACCGCGGCGCACACGTCATCCTCGCCTGCCGGGACATCGGGCGAGGACGTGCTGCGGCGGCCCGCATCGGCGGTCGTGCGGAGGTCGTACGGCTCGACTTGGCCTCCCTGGACTCGGTACGGGAAGCCGCGGCCGTCGTCCGCCGCCGGTACGAGCGGCTCGACCTGCTGATCAACAACGCCGCGGTGATGTTCCCTCCCCATCGGTGGACCGCGGACGGCTTCGAGGCGCACTTCGGCGTCAACCACCTGGGACACTTCGCGCTGACCGGTCTGCTGCTGGACCTGGTGCGGCACGTACCCGGGGCGCGCATCGTAACGGTCTCAAGCCTGGCGCACCGCGCGGGAACGGGGAGGTTCGACACGGCTCGGGCCCGCTCGGGCAACGGCAGGCGATCGGTCACCGCCTACGGCCGGTCCAAGCTCGCGAACCTGCTGTTCGCGCGTGAACTGCAGCACCGGCTCGCCGCCACCGGCACGGCCGCCGTCTCGGTTGCCGCACATCCGGGGCTTTCGGCGACCGGTCTGTGGAACGGTGACATGCCGGTGCTGCTGCGGCCGGTGGGTAAAGTCGCGCTGCGCCTCCTCGCACAACCCCAGGCCCGTGCCACGGAGCCGATACTGCGGGCCGCCACGGACCCCCTCGTACCAGGCGGTGCCTATCTCGGCCCCGGGAAGGTCTTCGAGAGCCGGGGGGCACCGGCCCCGGCACGTTCCAGCCGCCTCTCCCGCGCCCCGCATCCACGGGCCCGGCTGTGGGAACTGTCGGAAAGGCTGACGGGGGTTCACTACGGACACGCGCCGGGGCACCTCTCCGAGGGAGAACCGGGACCCGTGAGAAGCTCCCGCTGCACGGACCCGGCTGACGGAGGGTGAGCGCGGAGACCGACAGTGCGCCGCCGGGGACCACGGGGTTCCCTCGGCGGGGCTCCGCCTCCCTTCCGGTCGAATCTACGGGCCCGGCACCGTCCCGCCTAGAAGATCACTACCGAGCGGAAGAACGTGCACCGGCCGAGTCGGCGCGCACGTAACTTCGTGTGTGCTGATGTAAGAACTTTTCTCTTGAATTGCTCGGCTGTTGTCTGAAAGTGCTGTTCTCGACCGGAAGAGACGGGTCGGTGATTGAACACCCCTATATTCGGGTCACCATCGACGCTGGCAGAAAGGGTATTTCCGTGCATCCTGCCATGGGCGAAGAATCCGGCACGCGACACATTCCCCCTCCCTCGCCCACTGATGACGTTAGGCCGAGCTCACTGTTCGTCAACGGTCAGTTCCCCCGCCGCCGCGGACTGATCATCTTCCTCGCCGCGCTGTTCGGGTTCGCGCTGACCGTCGTGTGGTCGCACGAGTTCGTCGACCAGACGATCGGCGCCAATGCCGCCGGGGCGCTGCTGGGCCAGGACGCCGCCACTGTGTCCCTGACCGGCTCCCTGATCGGTATCGTGTTCGCCCTGGCAACCGGCGTCGCGGGGACGTTCACCGCCTGCAATGTGGCGGTGTTCAGCGCGATGGCCCCGCTGGCGGGCCAGTCCCGGTCGCGGCGCGGCCGGCTGGTCCAACTGCTCAAGCCCCTGGGGCACCTGGCGGTCGGCTCCGTGGCGGTGTCCGCCCTCTACGGCGTGGTCGTGGCGCTGGTGGGCACCCGCATGCCGCAGTTCCAGCTCGGGTCATCGCTGAAGTCGGACGGCATCTCCCCGGTCCTCATACAGTCCATGGTGACCTACGGGATCATCGGTGTCGTGATGATATGGCTGGGGCTGGCCTCGCTGGGGATGCTGTCCGACCCGCTGGCACGCGTGTCCGCGCGTTTCCCGAATGCGCCCCTGGTGCTCATGGGCGCTCTCATCGGCGCTTTCCTGATCGGCCGCCCCTATCCGTTGTTCCGGCGCCTGTTCCACGACGCGGCCGAGAGCGGCAACCCGCTGTACGGGGCGGCGGCCTTCTCGCTGCAGGCACTGGGCAACCTCGTGGTGGTAGGCGTGCTGTTCGTCCTGATAACTCTGTTGGTGGGCGAGCGGGTGCACCGCTGGATGTCGGCCCGTCCCAGCCGCGCCTCCGCCATAGTCGCCGCGGCGTTCATCGGGGCGGGCGCGTTCATGATCTTGTACTGGGATGTGCGCATGCTGGCCCTCCACGATTTCATCTGGTTCCCTCTGGCTCCCTGGGTGTAAAGCGTGGTGTCGCATGCGGCGTCCTGGCAGCGGAGGGGCGCCTGAGTTGTCCGGTACGAGGCCGGGGTGCCGGCACCGGGCCGCGGGGACGTCGGACGCCACTGACTTCCGAGGGCCCGGCGTCCTCCGGGGTGGTGGGCCCTCGGCCCCCTCCCGTACGGGGTTCGACGCCTCGTGGACCGCGGGAGGGATGTGTTCCTTTGGGCGGTGGGTGCGGGGTTTCGGTCAAGCGTGTCGATGGCGCCGGCCCCGTCGGCAGCCCGGTGCCCGGCGGGCTCCGGCCGGGTGTCGCGGTGCCCCTCACTCTCCCCGCTTGGCCGCCCGGCCCAGGGCTTCCTGGCGGCGCAAGGCAGGCACCACTGCGCTGGTCCGCTCCAGGCGTTCGTCCTGGGAGGCGGTGGGGGCGGCGGGCGCGTCGTCGTACGCGACCAGGGCGTCGGCGAGTACGGAAGCGTCCTTCAGAGCCATGGCGGTTCCCTGGCCGAGATCCGGGACCGCGGGTGCGCCGCGTCGCCGAGCAGGGTGACCCGGCCGTCGGCCCAGCAGGGGGCCAGGACACGGTCACGGACCTCCCTCACGACGAGGCCGTGCGGGTCGGCGTTCCCGACCAGGCCCACCACGGGCGGGCGCCGGCCGGTGAGGGCGGCTGCCAGGTCCGTCCGCGCGGGCCGGTGCCCCCTGGCGGTCCAGACACCGGGCGGCGAAGCGATCCTGACGGTGACGCCGTCACCGTTCGCGGTGTAGTCCTCCACAACGGTCGCGAGCAGCACCGCTGAGGCCGCGGTGAGGCACTCATCGAGCACGGCCCGGCGCAGGGCGAAGCCCAGGAGGTGCAGCCGCGGGGCACCCGGTGCCCCGACCTCGACGGGCTCCTCGGCCAGAACCGTGCCGGCCGTGTTCATCACCAACCGCACCTCGTCTGGCCGGGGGCACGGCCGAGCGTGTCGGCGGCTCGTACCCCGCAGGGGTGAAGCGTCAGGCCCGCGTCCCGGGTGCCGATCCGTCGGCCCGTTCGACCACGGTGACGTCGGCGCCCCGTCCGGCCAGTGCGGCGGCCGCCAGCCCGCTGATGCCGCCGCCCACGACGACCACCGTCTTCCTCATGGCCATGGTCCGGATCTCCCGTCCGGTGTGCGAGCGTGGCAGCCGCCTGGTGGCGGGTTTGCTCTCCGCAGCACACGGGCTGGCTGCTGACCGGTCATGGCCGGTGTCCGGCCTCACCGGCCGCCGCACCGCGGGCGTCAGGCAGCCAGCGGGAGGGAGACCGCGTGGGGAGCGGCGGCAGCCTGCGGCGGATGCGTGGTGCTCCCGGAGACGGTGGCGAACGTGAATCCCCGCCAGAGCCATTCGGCCGCGCTGTCGCCCGCCGGGCAGTGGACTCCGCACGCGATCCCCGCCCGCCGGGCCGTCCCGACGATCCGGGCGAGCTCGGTCTCGAGGATTTCCGCGGTGGCCGGGTCACCGAGGAAGCGGGTCCCGAACGCGGCGGAGAGGCCCGCAGGGTCGACGTAGACCGCGTCGAGTCCGGGAGTGGCGCAGACGGCTTCGAGACCGGCGATCGCCCCGGGTGTGTCGATCATCAGGATGCGGGCGACCTGCTCGTCCACCGCGGCCGACTCGGCCCCGGCGGGACCGCCTGGGCGGCGGGTGCCGGCGGCCCAGCGACGGCAGGCCCGGATCGCGGCCCGGACCTCCTCGAGGCTGCCGATCATGGGAATGATGACACCGCGCGCCCCGCCGTCCACCGCGGTCCGAATGGCGACCGGGTCGGGCGAGGGGACCCGGACGACGCACGCGGAGCGGCGGCGGGCGCCGA
Source organism: Streptomyces sp. NPDC050388 (assembly GCF_040655635.1). NCBI lineage: Bacteria > Bacillati > Actinomycetota > Actinomycetes > Kitasatosporales > Streptomycetaceae > Streptomyces > Streptomyces sp. NPDC050388. The sequence continues at coordinate 16,839 of NZ_JBFAKH010000080.1, read as the reverse complement.
GGGTGAGCGTCGCGGCCCGCCGGCTGGACCGGTGCGCCGCGCCGCGCCGGCCGTCGGTGCCGACGTAGTCGTACCCGGGACCGGCGGCACACTCCGTACCGTCCGGGCCGATCCAGTAGCCCACGAGCCGCTCGCGCTCGCGCAGGCGCTGGGCGAAGGTCTTGAGGCCGACGGGGCGGACGTGCTGCGCGTTCACGCCCCCTCCTCGGTGACACGACTCCAGATACCGTTCCTAAGACCGAACTTGTGTCTGCCGAAGACGGACACCGGGCATTCCTTCCGGGTTCGTGTTGCCTGCTGTTCCCTCCCGTGGCGGTGCGTGTGCTCTCCGCCCCCGGGAGGAGGCCGCGATTGGTCGGACGGGACGGGGCCGAGCGGATCGCGGGCCCTGTGAGAGGGACGACGAGGCTTTTGGCGGGGCGGCGGCTTCACCGGCCCGGCCTGGTGGAGGGTGTTCCGGCGCTGTGCTCACGGCCGCCGGTTCGGCGGGACGGCGAGCCGGGAGCCGAGGAGTACGGCGGTCGTCATGGAGGCCCAGGAGGTGAGTTCGACCAGTTCTCGGTCCCCGGGATGACGCTCGCGGAAGGCGGCGACGTCGGCGTCGGTGACCTGGTGCGCGGCGAACGCGGTGAGCAGCGCGAGCCGGGCGGTGGCAGCGTCCTCACCGGGCAGGTGGCCGGTGAGTGCATCTCGCAGCCAGGAGCGGCCGATGCCGGGAGGGGACCCGTCCCACTGGGCGAGCCGGGACGTCAGGAGCGCGCGCACCGGCCGGGGCACCCAGTGCGCCGCGTTCTCGACGGCCGCGACCGAGCGGCCGAGCGCATCCGCCACCGCCGGGTTGGTCCTCGCCCATTCCAGGCCGGGGGGCAGCGGTGCGGCGGGCAGCAGGTCCTCGTTTCCTCCGGGCCGGAGGGGGGCGGCGGCCGGGCGCATGGTCCTGGCGACCGTGCGCAGGATCGGGCCCCGTACAGCGGTGGGGGCCCGCGCGGGCACGGGCGAGTCATCGAGGAAGACACCGACCATGCGGTTGAGGTAGTGGAAGGTGAGTGCCACGCCCAGGATCTCCGGGGCCTCGTCGGCGGTGAACGGCGCACGCCCGCCGTGTCCGGCGCCCGACCGGATCCATCCGGCGGCTTCGAAGCCGGGGGCGCCGGGGGCCGGGCGCGGCAGGGTGTCCACAGCGGCCTGGTGGACGTCGACGCAGTAGGGACAGGAGTTGGCCCGGGACACCTCGGCGGCGACGGCCTCCTTGACGGCCCGGCCGACCCGCCCCTCGACGAGCAGGGTCTCACGCAGCAGCAGCCAGCTCGCGGCGAGCGGCCCGGCGGAGGGGGAGTGCAGGGCCAGGGGCGGTGCGATGACCCCGAAGTCCCTTTCGGCCCGTGCGTACACGCGGGCCACCAGGCCCTGGGCACGGCCCGGGGGGACGGCCTCGACGTGGCGGATGCCGCGCAGCGAACCGCGCAGGACGGCCCGTACGACCGCCCGCGTCGTCATCTCCGTGCCCCTCTCGAGCACGGCGTGCCCGGCCAGCGTCCGGACGTGCCCGGCGACCGTTCGCCTCCTCGGCGCTCCTGGGCCGAGGGGCGGTCCCGGCGGCACTGTGCTCCTGCGCGTGACAGCGGCGGACATACCGGTCCGGCTGCCGGGGGCACGGGCACGCGCACGGAGAACGGTCCGGCGGCCGGGCGAGTCGCCGCGTGGCCGGCCCAGGTCAGGACGCCTCTGGTGAGCATCTCATCCCCTCGTCGGTCCGCCGGAACACCAAGGCTGGTGTCCGGGTCCCCCATCACGCGGACGTGGGGGGGACGCGGTCCCGATCCTGGCACCGGCGGCCCGCGTGTCTCGTATCCGATCGTGCTCTGTTGCCGCGTCAAGCGTGGCCATGCTCTGAGCTCCTTCCCTGCGCTCCTTCCTGGTGGTGGGTGTGGCAAGGCGGAACATGCTCCCAACAACCGGTGGAAGGCCGCATCTTCCCCGTTGCTCCGTCAGAAGCTCCTTCCGAGGCGTCCGGTCGAGGTCCTGCGGCAGCGGGGGCTTGCAAGGCACGGGGTCGTAACAGCCTCCTCGGACCTGCCGCCGTTGTGGCGTGACCGACGGTCCGCTCTCCTGGCCTCCTTGAGGTGTCCCGAGCTCCGCAGCGGCCGGTTGTGCGGTGTCAGACGGCGATCGGAGCGGAGGCGTTCAGTGCCGTACTCGCCCCGGTGACCGGTGCAGCCGGCCGTTCACCACGGCGGGCACGGTGGGCGTACCTGATGTTCTGCGCCTGGAATCCTGGGTGTTGGTCGGTACCGTGTTGGCATGCCGCATCCGGGTCCCTCTGCTGTGGAGATCGTGCTGTCCGAGGCCGAGCGCGCCAGGCTGGATCACCGGACCGGCGGGTAGCCGAGCGGGCCCGGATCGTTCTGGCGTGTGCGGTGCGGAGGGCGTGTCGCACGCTCACGCAGTTCGTCGGAGTACTTTCGGGGGGCAGCCATGACGGGGATCCTTCCGGGTCTTCGGTGTCTCCATCAAACCCGGGGCGATTCACACGGGGTTTTCGATCTCCAGGATGTGCAGCGGCCGCTCAAGCCGCGACGTCGCGGCGCAGCGGCTGCCACCACTGGGGGTTGTCGCGGTACCAGGCCACCGTCGAGGCCAGACCTTCGAGGAACGCGACCTGGGGCGTGTAGCCCAGGGCGCGCAGCTTCGCGTCGTTGAGCGAATAGCGCCGGTCGTGGCCCGGACGGTCGGGCACCGCGCGGATGCGCTCCGGACCGACCCCGCAGGCTTTCAGTAGCAGGGCGGTCAGCCGGCGGTTGGTCAGCTCCTGCCCACCGCCGACGTTGTAGGCCTCGCCCGGCCGCCCCTGCTCCAGCACCAGGTGGATGCCCCGGCAGTGGTCGTCCACGTGCAGCCAGTCGCGCACGTTCAGGCCGTCGCCGTACAACGGAACCGTGCCTCCCAACAGGAGATTGGTCACGAACAGCGGGATGATCTTCTCAGGGTACTGGTAAGGCCCGTAGTTGTTGCCGCACCGGGTCACGCTCACGTCCAGACCGTAGGTGCGGGCGAACGCGCGAGCCAGCAGGTCGGCGCTTGCCTTGGTCGCGGCGTAGGGGGAGTTGGGCAACAGCGGGCTCTCCTCCGTCCACGAGCCGGAGCCGATCGAGCCGTAGACCTCGTCGGTCGAGACGTGGACCATCCGCGGCACGCGCGCGTCCTTCGCCGCCTGCAGCACGTTGGCGGTACCGAGCACGTTGGTCTGTACGAAGGCGTCCGCGCCGGTGATCGAGCGATCGACGTGCGTCTCGGCGGCGAAGTTGACCACGGCATCGTGGCCGGGCATCAGCTCCGCGAGCAGCCGGGCGTCGCAGATGTCACCGTGGACGAACGTGAACCGGGGATGGTCGTGCACCGGGGCGAGGTTCTCCAGGTTGCCCGCATACGTAAGTTTGTCGAGCGCAGTGACCTGTATGTCGGATCCTCCGTAGGCTCCGGAGAGTAGATTCCGGACGTAGTTCGAGCCGATGAAACCGGCAGCTCCGGTGATAAGCAAGCGCATTTTTACCGCTCCTTAACTCCTTGGAAACGCCGCACGAAGTCGATCACTGCTTCCCCCTCCGGGTTCACCCAGGCACGGCGAGAAAGCCGTGCGACTCTGCGGCGGTCCGGGCGATGCCGGACGGCCCGTTCCGAGACTGGACGGTGGCGCCCGGCCCGCCACCATCGCCGAGCCGGTGTGTTCCCCGCCGTGCGAGTGCCTCCCCGGCAGGATCGGCCTGCCGGAAAGGCACTTCGGCGTGGTGGGTCAGTGCGACGTGGATTCCTGTTGCCGGTACTGGGTGACCATCCGCTCCAGAATGGGGACGAATTCGGCCGGGCTGGGAGTGGCCAGCAGGTCGTTGTGCACCCGTGCGGCGCCCTCCTGGAACGACGGCTCGGTCAGCACTCGCTGGATCTGTTCCCGCATCTCCTGGGCATTGGGCTTGCTGACGTTCATGACCAGTCCCGCGCCGGTCTCCGTGACATACCTGGACAGGGCCGGCCCCAGGCTGTACCGGGACCGGCCCATCCGGCCCCCTGAGCCGGTCGCCGAGATCTCGTGGCCGACGAAGTCGAGCACGATCTGCGGCACGCAGTTCGCCACTGCGGGCATGGCGGTGCCCATGCCGCCGTGGTGGATGAGCAGCGAACAGGTCGGAATCAGATGGTTGAGCGGAACGAATTCGACCACCCGCACGTTATCCGGGATCGTGGACACCGCCTCCAGTTGAGTCTTGTTCAACGTGGCGACGACCTCAACGTCCAGTGTGGACAGAGCTTCCAGCAGGGCTGGGATGTGGTTCCAGCCGCCCGCCATGAACTGCCGTTCGGACAGGCCGAGCGACACGGCCACCCGCGGGCGTGCCGGTACCGGGTACACCCAGTCCGGCATGACCTCCTGGCTCGAATGCGGAATCCACCGCACCGGCATTGTCCGGGCGGACACTGCCGGCCCCACCGCGGGCGGCTGCGGGTTGACGGTCCATTGCCCGAACAACAGTTCGGTGTCGACCTCGACGCCGTAACGGTCGGCCATCGGCCGCACGGTCTCGACCAGCGGGTTCTCCACCGCCGGTGCGCCCGGTCGGCCGGTGACCTCGGCGAACCTGTCGATGCTGCGGCAGAACACGTCGGGTGCGGTCCACCAGCGCGCCTGTGCCACACCGCAGACCCGGGCCGCGACCGCCGCGCCGGGGACGCAGGGGTCCCAGAGCACCAGGTCCGGCTTCCAGGTGCGGGTGAACTCCACCAGGCCGTCCATCGCGGGCATCGGCTCGCCGGGGTCGCCCTTGAACGGGATGAAATCCCACATGGAAGGCAGGTAGAACTGGGTGAAGACATCCCAGTGCTCGCGGTCCGGGTCATCCGGCCCGAAGGCCATGGCATCGGTGATGCGAGCCAGATCCGCGCGTTCCTCCGGGTAGGGCCGGCCCGGGCCCATCGGCACCGGCATGCTGTTCGGGTCACACCACGAAACCGGGGTCAGCCCCATCGACGCGGTCGTTTCCGCGATGGACGCGTGGGAGACGACACAGACCTCGTGTCCCGCGGCCTTAAGCGCCCACGCGAGCGGAACGAACGGATACAGGTGCGCCGCCGCCGGCCACATAACGAATGCTACTCGCACCGAAGACTCCTTACGGCTCGCTGAGGACGTGGGGCTCGGGCAGCGGAACGATGAACTTCCCGCGGAATCCTTCTTCGCGCAGTCGGGAGCTCAGCTCGTCCAGGATGTGCCAGGAGAACAGCACGGCGTAGTCCGGCTGTTCCGGCCCGCACAGTTCCTCCTGGGAGACGACCGGGATGTGGACGCCGGGGAAGAGGCGGCCGATCTTGAGCGGACTGATCTCCGAGACGAATTCGATGTCCGCCGGTCCCAGCGAGCAGTAGTTGAGCAGGGTCACCGCCCGGGCGGGGCAGGACGATCCGGCAATCCGCGACCCGTCGCTGGACAACTCCTTGACCAGGTGGCGGAAGCGATCCCGGTGGTCCTCCACGCGGGCGGCGAACTCCTGGTAGGTTGCCTCGTCGGTGAGCTTCTGCGCGTCTTCCTCGCGGCGGAGTTCGGCAACAGACTCGTGCACCTCGTGTGCGCCCTGGAATCCGGCGTAAACGCGAATGGACCCGCCGTGGGTGTCGATGCGCTCGATGTGGAAAACTTCGAGTCCGTGCAGTCCGAAGACGTGCTGCAACGCGGTCAACGAGTAGTACCGCGAGTGCTCGTGGTAGACGAAATCGTACTGCAGAGACCGCAGCAGTTCCGGCAGGTAGTGCGACTCGGACACGAACATCCCGTCGGCTTTCAGGATCGTGCACAACCCATCCAGGAAATCATGCAGGTCCGTGACGTGGGCGAACGTGTTAGTGGCCACCACGATGTTCGCCGACCGGGAGCTGGACATCAGCTGCTTCGCGACCTTCGAACCGAAGTACTCGGTGACAACCGCCGATCCGTTCGGCGACACCGAACCGCACGGATCGACGCCGAGGACGTCGAAGCCGCGTTCGGCCAGCGCGTCCAACAGGCTTCCGTCGTTGCTGCCGATCTCGATGACCCGGCGGCGCCGCGGGTCCGGGTCCTGTTGCGCCGCCAGTTCGTCCGCCAGTTCCCGCAGGTGCTCGCGAAATCCCTTGGTCAGTCCAGCCAGGTGGTGGTAGTCGCCGGAAAAAAGAATGCGTTCGCTGACCGGTTTCATCAGCTGGACCAGGCTGCACCGTGAGCAGAACCCGAGATCCAGTGGCCAAGTCCGTTCAGTCTCGGTCTCCTCGTAATTTTCCGGGAAATTGCAGGCGGGTTGTGCGCCGAGTGAAAGGAACTTGGTGACCGGGACGTCTCGGCAGGTCTGACAAAGCGTTATGTCATTACCCACAGCTGATCTCCTCACGTTGGCCGATTAGCTGTTCCGTCAGGTGATGGTATGGCGGCACCGCTGTCACCGGAATCTTCACGATTGCGGTCCGTCCTGGCGGCTCCGAACGATGAGGATCGCAACGCAGAAGACGTCGACGGAGACGTCACTGAACGAGTAGAGGGCGTCTGAGAAGCCTCTCAGCGGGCAAGTCCCTGGTAGCGGGGTGGCGACGCGCGTTCGGGGGCTGGAGCGTGCGGGCTGCGTACCCGTTGCTCGACGGACCTTTCCGATCAGGAGTGGGAGATCCTCCGCCCGCTGGTTCCGGCGGTCAAGCCTGGTGGGCGACCGGCGAAGCACGCGCGGCGGGAGATCCTCAACGCGCTGGTGTATTGGCTGCGGGCCGGCTGTGCCTGGAGACTCCTGCCGCATGACCTACCGCCGTGGCAGACGGTCTACCACTACTGGCGGCGCTGCGCGAACGCGAGCGGGTGCAGCTCGGCCGGGACCCCACCCCCAGTGCCGCCCTCGTGGACAGCCAGAGTGTCCGGGCCAGTGAACGGGGCGGCCTGCACGGCTGCGACGGCGGCAAGAAGGTCAGCGGCATCAAGCGGCACCTGCTCGTCGACGCCCGCGGCACCGTCCTGGTGACGTGCGTGAGCTCGGCCAGTGTGGGTGACCGCGATGGCGCCGTGGTGCTGTTCGCCCGGGCTGCCGATGCCTTCCCGCGCCTGCGGCATGTGTGGGCGGACCAGGGCTGTCGCGGCACCGACTTCCACGCCTGGGTTCTGGAGGCCACCGGTATCACCGTGGAGACCGTGCAGCGCCGGGACGGTGGTTTTCGCTCGACCTGGTGTCGGCGTACAAGCGAACGTGGCCCTGGCAAGATTTCCGTGAAGCTGGAGTGTGCCACCGTGCGCCCGTGACTCTCCGTCATGGGTAGCGGCGTCGGAGCAGTGCCATGAGGATGACGCGGTGGCGGAGCAGCGGGACCCCCGCGCGTCCGGCCATGATCCGTTTCTGGAGCTTCAGATCGGTGATGCGGCCTTCGTTGACGCCGGAGCTGAACGGGGTGGTGATGCCCTGCACAACTGCGGGCTGGTTCTCGCGGATGGCTTTGGCTAGGCCGGCCAGGGCCGGGAGGCGGGCGGTCGTGAGTTGCTCGAGCCAGTCCGGCAGCGGGGCGGCGTCGCGGGCGTCGAGCATGGCGGCGAACTGACGCACCAGATCGTGGGTGCGGTCCAGTTCCGGGCAGTGCTCGAGCAGCCGCCGGAGCCCCTCGGCGGCGTGCAGGCCGCGCCGGGATGGCGCCGTGGTGATCCAGCGGGCGACTTCCCGGGCGAGGGCGGCCGCTCCCGCGGCGTGTTGATCGGTAGGCCGCGACGCAGCGGCGCGACGACCATCTTGACCCGCTGGTAGTGGCCGCGGTAGCCCTTGGCGACGAGTTCCTGGTGCAGCACCGTTGCGGTGTGCTCGCCTTCCTCCCAGCGTTGCCGCAGGTACTCCAGATACGGGTCGAGACTGGTGGGCCGGCGGGGCCGGGAGGTTCGTACACATTCCTGCCAGGTGGCTGCTCGGGCGTATTTGCGCACGGTGCGCCGGTTCAGGCCCAGCTCACGGGCTGCGGCGTTGAGCGAGCGACCGGTGTCCGTCACCGCGTGCACCGCCTCGAACAGCCGCTTCGCGTGGCGGCGGGCCGGGGTGGCGGCCTGGTCGGACGGTCCCGCTGGGTTCGCCGGTGGCGGTGCCGGTTCGGGTATTGCGGCGGGTAGGCATCCGCGGTGGGCGGCGGCGATATCCCCGCTCCGCTTCGACAGTCCCTGCCACAGGTGGAAGCGGTCGCTGACCTGCACCGCGTCCGGGGCGCCGTCGGTGATGCCTTGGCGGTAGACCAGCGAGCCGTCCCGGCAGGCCACCTCAACACCGGGGTGTGTCCGCAGCCAGGCGGCCAGCTGCTCGGCGTCGCGCCCGGCCCACAGCTCGATCGGCAACCGGGTGGCGGCATCCACCAGCAGGGTTCCGTAGACGTCCGCGTACAGCGCGAAGTCGTCCACGCCCAGCACCCGCGGAGTCGCTGCTGGTGGAAGCGGCAAGCGCATCAAGCGGACACCTGGGCCCGAGTGGGAGTACCGCCGCCGGCAGTGCCCCGGTTCACGGTGGTCCCGCGTCGTTGGGTGGTGGAGCGGACGTTCGCCTGGCTGGGACGGTGCCGCCGCCTGTCGAAGGACTACGAGTACCTACGCGTCTGCTCGGAGAATGCCATCTACCTCGCCATGGCCATGCTCCTGGTGCGTCGCCTCGCAAGACCAGCCCGCTCAGAGGCTTTTCAGACGCCCTCTAACCTCGCTCTTTCGCGCGCCCAGCAGACTCGGAGGTCTTCGTGAAGTAGTTGATCTTGAGTCGTAAGCTCGTTGTCGCCTGCCGGTGGAAGTCCGGTCCGGGTAGCTGCCAGGAGGCCCGGTAGCAGACTGGCGGCGTCGGGGGGAAACGCCCGGCGTCGAAGCCCAGTGTCGAAAGCCCTGTAAGGGGGGAGCAAAGCAGCGGTCCGTAGCATGAAGCGAAGCCTGCGGCGTCGTTAGAGGCCCGTCTCTCGGGGCGGGGACAGGGAGTGCCGAGCCCCCGAAATCAGGGCGAAGGCCATGGAAGCGGCGAAGATCCTGGAGATGCAGCCGTGAGGGACTCCCCGGCGTATGGGGCATGGAACGTTGCGACGGTGACAGCGGGAACTGGGGAGGCCCTCCCCGGCCCGGCGGCCTGCGGACAGCTGTCGCCGGAAGCTGCGCGTCCTATAACCGGGTGCACCCCGGGAAGTGGACGCGAGCCGGGTGGGCGTCGGAGGCGGCCGTAGTACCGCGATGAGCCGGCGGATAACACAACCGCCGGCCAGGGAAGGGCCGCTGCTTCGTCGATGCGCAGTCTGTCTGGAGGGACTTGGTGAGTGCCGTTCCGGCTATGTCCGCCACATCGGGATCCCTGAAGCTGGATCCGGTCCGAGCCTTGCAGCATGCGCTCTACCGGGCGGCCAAGGCCGATCCCGGACGGCGGTTCCACGCGCTGGGGGACAAGGCCCATGCCGGTCAGCTCGGCGACCTCGGCGGACTTGCGGAGGGTGCCGTCCTGGTTCAGGGCGGGGTGCCAGACCTGGTCGGGCAGGGCGCGGATCGCGCGGCGGACCGGTTCTGTGACCGCGTATCCGGCAGAGAAGAAGGTCTGGATTCCGCGTGTTCGCAGGTCTCGGACGTGGGTGAGGAAGAGCTTCGCGGATCCGGCGCTGTCGGTGCGGACGAGGATGTCGGTACCGTGCCGGTGGGCGTCGGGGATCTGCGCGAGAGCGTCGTCCAGTACCGCGATGTGGTCCGCGGCGGTGTTGGCTCCGGCGTTCCCGGGCCGCAGCCGCCCGGACATGCCCTCGCCGGTGTTGGCCAGGAAACACATCAGAGGGTGGAAGCCGAAGCCGCCTTTGTAGGTGGGTGCGGCCGCCTCCTTCTCGGAGTGGCAGGTGATCAGGGTGGCGTCGATGTCCGGGACCAGGCCGAGCAGTTCCTGTCCGCTGGCTTTCGCCGCCGGTATGCCGCAGCGGGTCTCGGATGCCTGCAGTCAGGCTACTGAGGGTTTCGCTTCGGGGTGACGCGCGGCCACGATGGGTGTACCCCGGAGGTATGAGGTATCCCGATGGGGGCGGCCTGACCGCGAAGCAGCGGGCCCAGCGGGAGCGGGTGCGGTTCGAGGCCGCCGAGATGTTCGCCGCCGGGGCCCCTCCCGCGCAGGTCGCCCGGCGGCTGCGGGTCTCACGCAAGTCCGCCTATGCCTGGCACGCCGCATGGCGGGCCGACGGCGCCGACGCGCTGGGCTCGAAGGGGCCCTCCGGCTGTCCGTCGCGGATGAAGCCGTCCTGGCGGGCGTGGCTGGAGCAGGCGCTGGAGGAGGGGCCGGCCGCGCACGGCTGGGTGGAGGACCAGCGGTGGACCCTGGATCGGGTGGTCACGCTGGTCGCCCGCCGCTTCCATACCCGTTTCAGCAAACCGCAGATGAGCCGGATCCTGCACCAGATGGGGTGGTCGGCGCAGGTGCCGGTGCATCGGGCCGCGGAGCGGGACGAGCAGGCGGTGGCCACCTGGATCAAGGAGACCTGGCCGCGGGTGGAAAAACGGTGAGGGACCAGGACGCGTGGCTGGTCCTCGAGGACGAATCGGGGCAGTCCCTGCGGCCGCCGAAGGCGCGCACCTGGTCTCGTCGCGGCCGCTCACCACGGGTGGAGGTGTCGGGGAAGGGCTCGGGCAGGATCTCGCTGGCCGCGCTGGTGTGTGCCTGTCCCGGGCGGCGCACTCGGCTGATCCACCGGATGCTGGTGCACCATGCCGGCCGCCGCGGGGAGAAGAAGGGGTTCCGGGAGCGGGACTTCGCTGCCTTGCTGGATGCCGCCCGCCAGCAGCTGGGCGGGAAGATCGTGCTTGTGTGGGACAACTCCACCCAGCACAAAGACGCGCAGATGCGCCAGCTGCTGGCCAAGCGGAAGAAGTGGTTGACGGTCTTCCGTCTCCCTGCCTACACAACGGAGTTGAACCCGGCCGAGGGCGTGTGGGCGAACCTGAAGAACACCCTGGGCAACCTGGCCGCGTGCACCACCGACGAACTCGCCGCGCTGGCCCGCACTCGGCTGAAGAAGATGCAGTACCGCCCTGATCTGCTCGACGGCTTCATCGCGGAGACCGGCCTTGTCCTGCGACCACCGTAACGTCACCCCGAAGCGAAAGCCTCAGTACTTCCCGGGCCTGGGCGCGGGCCGAGCGCAGGCGGTCCAGTACGTGTTCGTCGACGGCGGCCAGCAGCCGCCAGGTAGTCGGTGTCGAGGCGACCGGGCCGAACACCTCGCCCTGGTCCCGTAGCACGGCCAGATCCGTGGTGGTCTCGCCGCCGTCAGCGAGCATCCCCGCGAGGTCGGTCGCAATCCGGCCCGGGGCATGGCCGGTGTCGCGTGGCCGAAGCGGTCTCAACGCGGTGGAGTACGTGCTGGTCAGCCCGGTGACGTCGGCGAGATCAGTCAGCAGCCGTGCCCCGGCATGCCCGCCCCCCGGCACCGTCGGCGGAGACATGAAGCCTGGGACGCGAACCGATACCCTGCACGCAGAAAGTGCCTTCCACCTGGACCGAGAGAACCCCTTGGCAAGGTTCATCGTCCCAGCTCGGAAGGCACTTTCGCGTGCCCGGTCAGCAACTGGCCTCACGCCAAGTGAAACGGCGAGGCTAACCGAGCGCGCTCTCGACCGCCGCCACGACCTCCGCCGCCTCCGGCTCGGTCTGCGGCGCGAACCGGGCGACGACCTTGCCGTCCCGCCCGATCAGGAACTTCTCGAAGTTCCAGCGGATGTCCCCGCTGTGCCCCTCGAAGTCCGCGAAGTCCACCAGCCGCTCGTACAGCGGGTGCCGCCCCTCCCCGTTGACCTCGATCTTCTCGGTCATCGGGAAGGTCACCCCGTACGTCGCGGAGCAGAACTCGGCGATCTCCTCCGAGGTGCCCGGCTCCTGCCCCATGAACTGGTTGCAGGGCACCCCGAGCACGGTGAAGCCCCGCGCCGCGTACTTCTCGTGCAGCCGCTCCAGCCCGGCGTACTGCGGCGTCAGCCCGCACTTGGAGGCCACGTTCACCACCAGCACGACCTGCTCCGCATACCGCCCCAGCCCGGCGGACCCACCGCTCAGGGCACCGATCTCGACAGCGAGGGGGGAAGAAGTCATCAGTCTTATACCTTTCATTTGCATTTTGTGCAGCGCTCCTCTGTCCAAGGAGGAGGTGGAGTGCACCTCGAGGCCGCTCCGACCCGGCGCGTGAGCGCGGGCCCGTGCTGTTCACCTCACCCCGAGGGTCGCTGCTGCTGCTCAATGTACTTACGCACGACATCGAGGACGGCACCTCCACCCCGATGTGGCTAGGGTGCGCTGCCATGGACGCTGCTGATCTTGACTACCGGGCCCGGGCTCTGTCCGGCTGCATTCCTCCGCTCCTGGTCTCCCGGCTTCTTGAGCTCGGCCACGAGGAGGAGGTGGAGCGCCAGGCCAGCCGTGGGGAATGGTTCTGCGCGCGTGAGTGGGCGCGGCTGCTCGGTGACCGGGGTCGGAAGGGGCAGGCGTTGGGGGTGCTCGCTCCGTACGTCGCCACAGGCTGGTGGCCGGCCGCCCGGGCCCAGGCGGAACTGCTGGAGAGCTGGGGGCGGGCGGCGGAGGCGATCGAGCTGGCCCGGCCGTACGCAGAGGCCGGAGGGCCGCCGCTGGAGTTCTTCGCGCGCCTGCTGGCCCGGCACGGACGCAAGGATGAGGCTAATGAACATTTCTGGTCCACACTCGGGCGAGTGAACGCCGTGTGCGGTGGATGACGAGGACAGCACGCACAAACACGGTGACCCGGAGCACAACGCCGGCGTCCGCCGATCATCTCCGGGTCGGCAGATACCGGCGTGCACGGGCGGACTACCGGCCGGGCAGCGACCGGGCGAACGTCCGGAGGTCGGTGACGAACAGCTCGGGTTGCTCCATGGCCGCGAAGTGGCCGCCCCGTTCGTACTCCGTCCAATGCGCGATCGGGCCGAAGTCACGCTCGGCGAACGCGCGGATCGGCAGCGCCGGGTCCTGCTGGAAGACCGCGACACCGATCGGGACCTCCACCGGCTCGGGTGACACCCCCGGGGTGAACAACGCGCCGAGGTATGCAGCGGACTCGCAGTAGAGCTGCGCGGAGGACGTCGCGGTTCCGGTCAGCCAGTAGATGCTTACGTTGGTCAGCAGGCGATCCCGTCCCACCTTCTCCTCCGGCGTCTTGACCGCCTTGTTCCACTCGTGGAACTTCTCCACGATCCAGGCCAGCTGACCGGCCGGCGAGTCGTTCAGGCCGTAACCGACGGTCAGCGGCCGGGTCGACTGCACCCGCATGTAGGCGGACATTTCGGCGTCGAACCGGCCCAGTTCGGCCAGGCGCGCACCGTCCGACTCGGACAATCCGGCCAGTTCGTCCGGGTCTCCGGACGGGGTGGTCAGCAGCATCGTCAAGTGCGCGCCCAGCACGTGCCGGGGCGCCACCCGGCCGAGTTCGAGGGAGATAATCGATCCCCAGTCCCCGCCGGCGGTGACGTACGAGTCGTAGTCGAGTCGGCGCATCAGCTCCGCCCAGGCCCGGGCGACCCGGGGCACGTCCCAGCCGGGCTCGGTGATCGGCCCGGAGAAACCGTGTCCCGGCAGGGACGGGATGACCAGGTGGAAGGCGTCGGCCGGATCGCCACCGTGGGCGCGCGGATCGGTCAGCGGACCGATGACGTCCAGGAACTCGACGATCGAACCGGGCCAGCCGTGGGTGAGCAGCAGAGGGCGGGCGTCCGGCTCCGCCGACCTGATGTGCAGGAAGTGCACGTTGGCGCCGTCGATCTCGGTGGTGAACTGCGGATACTGGTTCAGCTCTCGTTCCGCGGCCCGCCAGTCGTAATCGGACTGCCAGTAGCCGGCCAGCTCGCGCAGGTAGCCGACAGGGACGCCGCGTTCCCACTCCGGACTCGACACCGTGACGGGCCAGCGCGTCGAGGCGATCCGCCGGTGAAGGTCGGCTAGCTGGGATTCAGGGATATCGATCCGAAAGGGATCCATCTCGGCTACCTTCCTTGGTGTGGTGCGTATTCCCGGTATTCGTGCCGCACGGGATCGCAGGTCCGAAACCATAATGGCCCATCGGGTGGATCGCATCCTCTCCCAGATTGCCTTTTCGCCGCGATCAACCGGATACGCCAACGGCGCAAGGAAGGAGATGCGCTCGCGATGCGGCGGCGCACATGATTCCTCCGACCATGGCCGTCACGTCAATCGCCTGGAGGGCGTCGTGTCCGAAAACGTCGTACCGTCGTCGGACGAACTGATCAAGCGAGCCGAGCAGCTGGTGCCGTTGATCGAGTCGAGGGCGTCGTCCGCGGAGCAGAACCGCAACCTCGACAACGAAGTTGTCGAGGCGCTGGCCGAAGCAGGCATGTTCGATCTGCGGCGCCCGCTCCGTTACGGTGGCTACGAAACGAGCGCGCTCGGCCTGCTCGACGTGCTGACCACCCTGTCCACCGGGGACGGTTCGACGGGGTGGAACACCGCGGTGTGGGCGATCGGTTCCTGGATGGCCGCGACGTTCCCTGACCATGTGCAGGACGAGGTCTTCGCCACCCCGGCGACGCGGATCTGCGTGGTGCTGAGCCCGACCGCGGTCGCCACCGAGGTCGACGGCGGCCTGCGCGTGAACGGGCGCTGGCGGTTCATGAGTGGTGCCCGGCACAGCCACTGGCAGGTCATCATCACCATGGCGCCGGCTCCGGACGGCAGCCAGTGGCCGGTCGCCGCGCTGGTGCCCATGTCTGAACTGAAGATCGAGGACGACTGGTACACCTCGGGATTCGCCGGTACCGGCAGCGTGACCACGGTGGCCGAGGACCTGTTCGTACCGCAGGAGCGGACGCTGCCGATGCCCGCAATCCTCCAGGGGGAGTACGCGACCGAACTCAACGCCGACTCGCCGGTGTTCCGGACCCCGATGATCCCGACCGGTGCGTCCGGATTCATTGGCGTCGCGGTCGGGATGGCCCGCGCGGCCCTGGACCAATTCCTGCACCGGCTGCCGGGCCGGAAGATCACGTTCACCGACTACGCCGAGCAGAGCACGGCATCGGTGACCCATTTCCAGGTGGCCGAGGCCGCTCTGAAACTGGAGGAGGCCGAGTTCCACGCGCGCCGGATGGCCGGCCTGCTGGACGAGAAGGGCGCCACCGGTGAGCAGTGGACGCTGGAAGAGCGGATGCGGAACCGGGGTCGGCTCGGCCGCCTGGTCCAGCTGGCCGGGGAGGCCGTGGACATCCTGGCCACCGCGAGCGGCGGATCGTCGATCTATACCTCGGTGCCGATCCAGCGCATCCAGCGGGACATGCGGGCGTTCAGTCTGCACGGGCTGATGCACCCGAACACGAACTTCGAACTGTACGGCCGGGAACTCTGCGGGCTCGAACCGAACACGATGTACATCTGACCGCGACAGCACCGGTTTCCACATCCCTCAACGAGAAGCCCACGGTGCACCGCTATGACCGAGTCACCACCATTGAACCGGGACAGTCCGTGAGGCGTCTCCCGGAGGGTGGACACGGGGGTTCATGCGGTGATTGCGGTCTTACCCGCTTGATGCTGCTGCTCGTATTCAACGGGCGAAACGACTCGGCGGCGGCGTTGTCCACGTTCGTGCCGACCGCTCCCATGGATTGCGTCACGCCCAACTTGCTGTATGGCTTGGCGAATTCGCGGCTGGTGTGATGTGCCCCGGTGAGGTTGATCCCCGGGAGCGGACACCGGGTTTCATGCGACGAGTGACAACGTACGTGACGTGATCAGTTGCTGTTCGAACTCTGCTGGGGTGAGGCAGCCGAGCGCGGAGTGGCGGCGGCGCCGGTTGTCGTACGACAGCCAGGTGAACAGTGCCAGCCGCTTCTGTGCCTTCGAGGTCCAGCGGTATCCGTGGAGCAACTCGCGCTTGCAGCCCGGGAAGAACGACTCAGCGAGAGCGTTGTCACAGCTCGATCTGACGCGGCCTGTGCTGCGCCGGATCCCGCGGCGGTGACAGACCTCAAAGAAAGCCCCCGCGCTGTACTGGGCGGATTCAACCGGTCGTCGCAACACCTTGATGGTGGAGGTGTTCATGGGACGACCGGCAGGGTGGACGACGGCTGTGACGGGGCGGTCCGCGTTGCGTTCTCCGGGCAGGCCACCGGTCAACCGGACCGTGGAGAAGCGGCAGTTCTGGAGGTTCATCGCGAAGGGTCTGTCGAGTGAGGAGGCCGCTGCCGCGTGCGGGGTGTCGCAGCCGCTGGGCGGCCGGTGGTTCCGCGAGGGTGGCGGCATGCCACCGATCAGCCTGGACGAGCCCTCGGGCCGATATCTGTCGTTCTCCGAGCGTGAAGAGATCGCGCTGCTGCGTGCCAAGGACTACGGGGTGCGTGACATCGCGCGGGAAACCGGGCGCTCGCCGTCGACTGTCTCCCGCGAACTGCGCCGCAACGCGGCCACCCGCTCCGGGCGCCTGGACTACCGGGCCTCGGTCGCCCAGTGGCACGCCGACCGGCAGGCACGCCGCCCCAAGTCCTGCAAGCTGACGGCGAATCCGCGGCTGCGTGACTACGTGCAGGACCGGCTGGCCGGTACTGTTCACACGGACGACGGCAGCGAGGTCGCCGGTCCGGATGTGCCGTGGAAGAAACGGCGTCACGGGCGACGCGCAGACCGACGCTGGGGCAGGGCATGGAGTCCTGAGCAGATCGCCCGCCGGCTCCCGCTGGACTTCCCCGGAGACGAGACCATGCGCATCTCGCACGAAACCATCTACCAGGCGCTTTTCATCCAGGGGCGAGGCGGACTGCGCCGCGAGCTGACCGCCTGCCTGCGTACCGGGCGGGCACTGCGA
>NZ_JBFAKH010000079.1:0-34219 GCF_040655635.1 Streptomyces sp. NPDC050388 | reverse complement strand
CACTCGTTCGTCTGGCGGTCGAAGGTGCGGGGAGTCGACGCGACACGGAACTTCGAGCCACGCGCGCGTGGCGGCCGCCTTCCTCATGCCTCATGCCTCATGCGTCGAGGACCGGGCCCGTCAGGGCTTGAGCAGCAGCGTGTCGCTGGTGCTGCCCTCGACCGCCTTGTCCGAGTACGCCCACTCGAGCAGTTCGCCCTCGGCCCACTTGTCCGTCTGGTCGACGTAGTGGGAGTTGTAGGCGTGGCCGGAGGCGCCGGTGAGGTTGATCCACCGCGACTTGTCGAGTTCGCCGAGGTTGACCACCATCCGCATCGACGGCACCCACACCACCCCGTAGCCGCCCGCGGCGTTCCACCCGGTCGCGTTGACCGTGGCCTCACCGCCGCCGAGCTTCCAGGGGCCGCGGTTGAGGACGTACTGCAGGAAGTCGGGGCCGGAGGTGCCCAGGGTCTGGTTCTTCAGGAACAGGCGGTGCAGCCGACCCCAGCTCCAGGTGTCGATGTCCTTGCCGAGCTTGGCGGTGAGCTCCCAGCGGGCGTCGATCATGGCGCGCTTGAACAGCTCGTCGCGGTTCTCCGCGCCGTCGCGGGAGCCCGCCTTCGGAGTCGTCCACCAGTCACTGTCCTCCTTCTCCATCAGCGTGCGGACCACCTCGAACCAGCGGTCACCGCCGTCGGGCTGGGCCTGGTCGGCCTCGCGCATGCCGCACTCGCGCACCTTGGCGCTCTCGTCGGCGGGCCCGGTGGGATTGACCGGGTCGACCCACAGGCACTGGCCCTTGACCCGCAGTTCCTTGGGCAGCTTGTGGCTGAAGGCGAGCTTGAGGACGTTGCGCCAGACGGAGTTGAAGTAGGCGGCGGCCGCGGAGTCGGCGTCCTGGGTGTAGTCCCAGCCCTCCAGCAGCTTCTGCGCCTTGCGGACCTCCGGATCCTCAATGTCGATCTTGAGCAGCTCGGGCACCAGCAGCTTGGCTATACCGCTGCTGGTGTCGAGCTGCATCTGCCGCATGTCGTCGGTGGAGATCTTGCCACCGCCCTTGATCTTCGACTGGATCAGGTCGTTGATCCGCTGGCTGCGGGCGCCGTAGCCCCAGTCGGTGGTCAGGGTGTACGGGTACGCCTCGGGGTCGACCACGGCCTGGTTGGCGGTGACGATGTAGCCGCGGTCGGGGTCGAACTCGTAGGGCAGCGCGTCCTGGTCGACCCAGTCGGTCCAGCGGTACTTCGGGTCCCAGCCGGGCGCCGGGACGGAACCGTTGTGGTTCTTCGCACGGATGGGGATCCTGCCCGGCAGGGTGTAGCCGATGTGGCCCTCGGTGTCCGCGTAGACGAGGTTCTGCGAGGGCACCTCGAAGAGGGTGGCCGCCTTGCGGAAGTCGTCCCAGTCCTTCGCGCGGTTCATCGCGAAGACGGCGTCCATGGTGCGGCCCGCCTCCAGCGCGGTCCAGCGCAGCGAGACGCCGTAGCCGTCGCCCCGGTCGGGCGCGGCAGAGTCGACGGCGGCCTTCTTCCCGGTCCGCACCAGGTCGGGGGAGCGGTCGGAGAGCAGCGGGCCGTTCGTGGTCTCCCTGACGACGATCTTCCGCGGCGCGCCGCCGGCGACCTTGATGGTCTCCTCGCGCGCCTCGAAGGGCACCACCTTGCCGTCGTACTGGTAGCCCTCGCCGGTGATCTTCTCCAGGTAGAGGTCGGTGACGTCGACACCGGAGTTGGTCAGGCCCCAGGCGACGTCCGCGTTGTGTCCGATGACCACGCCGGGCATGCCCGCGAAGGTGAAGCCGGTGACGTCGTACTGGCACGTGGCGGAGACGCTGCGGCAGTGCAGGCCCATCTGGTACCAGACGGACGGCAGCGCGGCCGACAGGTGCGGGTCGTTGGCCAGCAGCGGCTCACCGGTGATGGTGTGCTCGCCGGAGACCACCCAGGAGTTGGAGCCGATGCCGTCGCCGTTGACGCCGACGGCCGTGGGCAGGTCCTGCAGGACCTCCTGGAGGCCCGAGAGCTGGCCCTCCAGACCGTCCGCGGTACCGGCGGTCCCGGACGCGCCCTCCACACCGCCGGTGCCCGTACCGACGTCCGTACCCGTGCCCGTGCCGTCGCCGATTCCGGTCCCGTCGCCGATTCCGGTCCCGGTCCCGTCGCCGATTCCGGTCCCGGTCCCGTCGCCCGTGCCGCTCTCGCCGCCGCCCGACTCGTAGGCCCCGGTCAGCTCGTTGTACTGGCCCTCCTGGACCACCGGCGTGTTCCGGCCGTACGGATACGCCGGGTACAGGTCGGCGATCTGCTCGGGGCCCAGGCGGCTGGTCATCAGGGCGCGGTCGATCTCGTCCTGCATGTTGCCGCGCAGGTCCCAGGCCATCGCCTTCAGCCAGGCCACGGAGTCCACCGGGGTCCACGGACCGGGCGTGTAGTCGTTGGTGAAGCCCAGCGCCGCGTACTCCAGGGAGATGTCCGCGCCCTCCTTGCCCTCCAGGTAGGCGTTGACCCCCTTGGCGTAGGCGTCGAGGTACTTCTTCGTGGCGGGGGAGAGCTTCTTCTCGTACTCCTGCTTCGCGACCCGGTCCCAGCCCAGGGTGCGCAGGAACTCGTCGTTCTTGATCTGGCTCTTGCCGAACATCTCCGACAGGCGCCCGGAGGTCATGTGCCGGCGCACGTCCATCTCGTAGAACCGGTCCTGCGCCTGGACGTAGCCCTGCGCCATGAACAGGTCCTCGTCGGAGGAGGCGTAGATCTGCGGGATGCCGTGGCCGTCACGTTTGACGTCGACGGGGCCCGACAGGCCCTTGAGCGTGATCGACCCCTTGGTCTGCGGGAAGGAGGCGCGCACGGTGCCGATCGACCAGTACGCCCCGTAGGCGACACCGCCGATCAGGGCCAGCACCAGGACGAACGCGAGCAGACGGGCTTTGCCCCCCTTTTTCCTGCCGGACTTGCCGGGTTGCTGACCCGTGGAGGCGGTGGTGTCGGTGGGCATCGCTGTCCTTGCTGTCCTTACGCGAGCGGCAGGGCGGGCTGTGCTTTTAACTGAGCGCTGGAGCAACGATAGGCGCAGGGCCCCGCGCCGCTTGACGCGGAGTCGGGAACCAGCCCGGACGGACGTTCGATGATGCCAGGCGAACGCGTCAAGAACGCGTCAAGAGTTAGGTAAGGTAACGAAGCGGTTCGCCGCGAACGCGTCGGCTCCCCGCGCCCCGCAGCCGAGGTCGGGCGCGCCGCGCGTGAGCCAGGGAAGGGAACGGCCGCTGACTGTCCACCACCTCAACCAGCTCCTGCTCCTCTGCTCGCTGGTCCTGCTCGTCGCCGTCGCAGCGGTCCGGATCTCCTCGCGCAGCGGGCTCCCCAGCCTGCTCGTCTATCTCGGCATCGGCATCGCCATGGGCCAGGACGGCATCGGCCACATCCAGTTCAACAGTGCCGAGCTGACGCAGGTCTTCGGGTACGCGGCCCTGGTGGTGATCCTGGCCGAGGGCGGTCTGGGCACCAAGTGGACCGAGATCAGACCCGTCCTGCCCGTCTCCGCCGCACTCGCGACCGTCGGCGTCGCGGTGAGCGTCGGGGTCACCGCGACGGCCGCGCACTTCCTGGTCGGGCTGGAGTGGCGGCAGGCGCTCATCATCGGCGCGGTGGTCTCCTCGACCGACGCGGCGGCCGTCTTCTCCGTGCTGCGGCGCATTCCGCTCCCCCCGCGCGTGACGGGCACCCTGGAGGCCGAGTCCGGCTTCAACGACGCCCCGGTGGTCATCCTGGTGCTCGCCTTCTCCACGGCCGGCCCGATCGAGCACTGGTACGTCCTGCTCGGCGAGATCACCCTGGAGCTGGCCATCGGCGCCGTCATCGGGCTCGCGGTGGGCTGGCTGGGCGCCTGGGGGCTCAGACATGTGGCGCTGCCCGCCTCCGGCCTCTACCCGATCGCCGTCATGGCCATCGCCGTCACCGCCTACGCGGCGGGCGCCATGGCCCACGGCAGCGGCTTCCTCGCCGTCTACCTCGCCTCGATGGTGCTGGGCAACGCCAGACTGCCGCACTGGCCCGCCACCCGCGGATTCGCCGAGGGGCTCGGCTGGATCGCCCAGATCGGCATGTTCGTCCTGCTCGGCCTGCTGGTCTCCCCGCACGAACTGGGCGACGACGTGGTGCCCGCGCTGCTCATCGGACTGGCCCTGACCGTGGTGGCCCGTCCGCTGAGCGTCGTGCTGTGCCTGCTGCCGTTCCGGGTGCCCTGGCAGGAGCAGACGCTGATGTCGTGGGCGGGACTGCGCGGCGCCGTACCCATCGTCCTGGCGACGATTCCGATGGTGGAGGGCGTCGAGGGCAGCCGGAGGCTCTTCAACATCGTCTTCGTCCTGGTCGTCGTCTACACCCTCGTCCAGGGGCCGACCCTGCCGTGGCTGGCCGGCAAGCTGCGTCTCGGCACGGGTGCGGAGGCCGCCGACCTGGGCATCGAGTCGGCGCCCCTGGAGCGGCTGCGCGGGCATCTGCTGTCGGTCGACATCCCGGAGGAGTCGAAGATGCACGGCGTGGAGGTCGCCGAACTCCGGCTGCCGAAAGGGGCGGCCGTCACACTCGTCGTGCGCGGGGGCACCTCGTTCGTCCCGCTGCCGACGACGATGCTGCGGCACGGGGACGAACTCCTCGTCGTCACCACCGACCCGGTCCGGGACGCCGCCGAACGCCGCCTGCGCGCGGTGGGCCAGGGCGGCAAACTGGCCGGCTGGCTGGGGGTCGACGGCGGGGAGCCGGAGCGCTGACACGCCCGTCATTCACAGGGGCACGGTCCCGCACTGCTCGGTTTCACAGGATCACAAGCCCCTGCCGCCGGTGGACGCCCGCCCGCGCCGAGGCAACGCCTGTAACATGCACGAAGTACCCAGATCGAACCAACTCTGCCTGACGCAGGGCTGGCGCGACCGTATGGCGGCCGGCACGCCCCGAGCTGTGGCACCCGGCATCTACCGCAGTCAGCGCAAGAGGACAGCTCTCGGCGTGCCCGAAGCCCGACCGTGAAGGGCCGCGCGCCACCAGGCGGCAGAAAGGCACGGGCCGTGGCATCCACGGTCACCACGTCGAAGGACCCTGCGACCGCCTCCCGTCCGGGATACGGCCGACTGCTGCGCACCCGCGGCGCCTGGACGTTCCTGCTCCCCGGTTTCGCGGCACGCCAGCCGTTCGCGATGCTCACCATCTCCATCGTGCTGCTGGTGCAGCACACCACCGGTTCGTACGGCGCGGCCGGCGGCGTCGCGGCGGTCACCGGTGTGTCCATGGCCCTGTTCGCGCCCTTCAGCGGCCGGCTCGCCGACCGCTACGGGCAGCGCGCCGTACTCGTCCCCGGCGTTCTGCTGCACACCCTGTCCGCGCTGGCCCTGACCACGCTGGCGCTGACCGACGCCCCGCTGTGGGCGCTGTTCGCCGCGGCCGTGCCCACCGGTGCCTCGGTGCCCCAGATCGGACCCATGGTGCGCGCCCGCTGGGGCGTGAAGCTCAAGGGCTCCCCGCTGATGACCACCGCGGCGGCCTTCGAGTCCGTCACCGACGAGCTGACCTTCGTCGTCGGACCGCTGCTGGCCACCGCCCTGTGCACGGCCGTGGACCCGGCCGCGGGCCTGGTGACCGAGGCCGCGCTGACCCTGGTCGGCGGCCTGCTGTTCGCCGCGCAGAGGGCCACGCAGCCCGAGGTCGCCACCGGTGGGCACGCGCGCGTGAAGCACGCCTCCGCCCTGCGCGTCCCCGGGGTGCGCGTCCTGATCGTCACCTTCCTGGGCATCGGGTCCGTCTTCGGCGGCATGCAGGTGTCGCTGGCCGCGTACACCGAGTCGATCGGCGAACCCGGCCTGACCGGCGTCCTGTACGGCGTCTTCGCCGCGGGCAACATGCTCTCCGGCATCGCCTGCGGCGCCATCGCCTGGAAGGTCGCCCCGCAGCGGCGCCTCCTCGTCGGGTACGCGGCGCTCGCGGTGACCGCGTCCGCCCTGTGGACCGCCCAGTCGTCGCTGCTCCTCGCGGGGCTCGGGCTCCTGGTCGGCATGTGCATCGCGCCCGCCCTGATCACCGGCTTCACCATGGTCGACGACCTGGTCCCGGCGGGGGCCCGCACCGAGGCCTTCACCTGGCTGACCGGCGCGGTGGCACTCGGTCAGGCGGCCGCGGTCACGGTCTCCGGACAGTTCGAGGACCGCCTGTGGGCCGGCGCCGGTTTCCTGGTGCCGATGGGCGGCACGGTGCTCGCCCTGGTGACCCTGCTGGCGCTGCGGTCACGGCTGGTGCCGGCCCCGCACGGACGCACCGTCGCACGTGGCGTGGGTCACCGCTCGCCCGTCGCAGTGGACTGAGCACGGGGAATACGGCACTATGAATCGTCGTTTAGCACTCATCGAGTGAGAGTGCCAGGAGGAAGACAGTGCCCACCTATCAGTACCAGTGCACCGAGTGCGGCGAGGGCCTCGAGGCGGTGCAGAAGTTCACCGACGACGCTCTGACCGAGTGCCCGAACTGCCAGGGCCGCCTGAAGAAGGTGTTCTCGGCGGTCGGCATTGTCTTCAAGGGCTCCGGCTTCTACCGCAACGACAGCCGCGGCTCCTCGTCGAGCAGCACCCCGGCGGCGTCGAAGTCGTCCGACTCCTCGACGAGCTCGTCGTCCTCCTCGACGTCCTCGGCTTCCTCGACGTCCTCGGGCTCGTCGACCGGCTCCACCAGCACCACCGCCGCGTAAGGCCGCCTTCCCGCGGACCCCTGTCGTCGTCCGACGACGGGGTCCTCGGCGTTTTCCCGGGCGGCCTCGGGGCGTTTCCGGGGCGGTTAGGGTGCGGAGCATGGCGAACATGGCGCACAAGGCGAACGCCGAGATCGGCGTGATCGGCGGCTCCGGTTTCTACTCCTTCCTCGACGACGTGACCGAGGTCCGGGTGGACACCCCGTACGGGGCGCCCAGCGACTCCCTCTTCCTCGGCGAGCTGGCCGGTCGGCGGGTCGCCTTCCTCCCCCGGCACGGGCGCGGCCACCACCTGCCGCCGCACCGGATCAACTACCGGGCCAACCTGTGGGCGCTCAGGTCCGTCGGCGCCCGCCAGGTGCTCGGGCCGTGCGCGGTGGGCGGGCTGCGGCCCGAGTACGGGCCGGGGACACTGCTGGTCCCGGACCAGCTCGTGGACCGTACGAAGTCCCGGGTCGGCACGTACTTCGACGGGCTGCCGCTGCCCGACGGCACGGTGCCGAACGTCGTGCACGTGTCGCTGGCCGACCCCTACTGCCCCGTCGGCCGGGCGGCCGCCCTGAAGTCGGCGCGCGGGCGGGACTGGGAGCCGGTGGACGGCGGCACGCTGGTCGTGGTCGAGGGGCCGCGCTTCTCCACCCGCGCCGAATCGTTGTGGCACCGGGCGCAGGGCTGGTCGGTGGTGGGCATGACCGGCCATCCCGAGGCGGTGCTCGCACGTGAGCTGGAGCTCTGCTACACGTCCCTGACCCTGGTCACCGACCTCGACGCGGGCGTCGAGACCGGCGAGGGCGTCTCGCACGACGAGGTGTTGCGGGTGTTCGCGGCGAACGTGGACCGCCTGCGGGACGTGCTCTTCGACGCGGTGGCGGCGCTGCCCGCCGCGGAGGAGCGGGACTGCCTGTGCGCTTCGGCACTGGGCGGGATGGATCCGGGGTTCGCGCTGCCGTAGGCCGCACGTTCGGGTGAGGGAGTTTTCCACAGGGCCCGGTGTGTCCACAGGCTCCGGCGGAGAACGGCGGGAAGCCTCATCGTGGGGTGCGCAAGCCGTTCCCTCGCCGCAGGTGGTGTCCCGTGTCGTTCCCTCCGTCCCGTGAGTCCTCACGCCACTCCCCTCCCTTCTCTTCCTCCTCCACCCCTCTCTCGCCTTCCTCCCCTTCCTCCCCTTCCTCCCCTTCCTCCCTCTCGGTCGGCGTCCCGCACCCGCCCCGCGCCGATGTCCCGCCCCGGTGCGAGGTGCCTCACTTCGCCCCGGTGCGGGTGCGTGGCGGTCTGCTGCGGTCCGGTCGGCTCGTCCGGCACCGGCGGCGGGCCGCGGCGGTCGGCCTCGCCGTCACGGCGGTGGCGCTGGTGGCGGCGGGCCCACAGGAGACGGACCGGTCCCGCGGGCATCCGGACGGCGCTTCGGGCACGCGTGCCGCGTCGGCGTCGGCCGCCTCGGCGGACGGGTCCGCAGGGGACCGTGTCGTAGGGGCTCGGCGTGCGGGAGCCCGCGTCACGGTGCCGGTGCGGATCGCCGACGCCGCCACGGTGCGGTTGTTGCGGCCGGGCGACCGGGTCGACGTCATCGCCGCCGAGGAGCGGGGCGCGGGCGGTGCGGCGGGCGGTGGAGCCCGCGTGGTCGCGCGGGGGGCACGGGTCACGGAGGTGCCGGAGCCGCCGGAGGCCCCGGACGCGGGCGGGGCCCTGGTGGTGCTGTCGGTTCCACGTGCCACCGCTGCCGAGCTCGCGGGCGCGAGCGCCACGGCACGGCTGGCGGTGACGCTGTGGTGAGGGGTTCGTCGACCGCCGGCACCACCTTCGTGTCGAGCACCTCGTTCAAGGGGCCCCACCGGGCAGTTGGACGGTGCCCTGTCGTAGGTTGCGGAGCGTTCGATTCCCGGCGTCACGCACACGAGATGGAGCTCCGAGGTGAGCGAGAAGAACGAACCGAGCATCTGGCAGGGCTTCAAGGCCTTCCTGATGCGCGGGAACGTCGTCGACCTGGCAGTGGCCGTGGTCATCGGCGCGGCCTTCACCAACATCGTCAACTCGGTGGTGAAGGGCGTGATCAATCCGCTGGTCGGCGCCTTCGGCACCCAGAACCTGGACAGCTACAGCTCGTGCCTGAAGGGCCCCTGCAAGGGCGCCGGCGACGCCGCGACGGGGGTCAGGATCCTGTGGGGCTCGGTCCTCGGCTCGACGCTCCAGTTCGTGATCACGGCCGCTGTCGTCTACTTCCTGATGGTGCTGCCGATGGCTCGCTACCTGGCCCGGGTGGAGGCCCGCAGGAAGGCGAGGGAGGGCACGCGGGAGGCCGTCGAGATCTCCGAGTTGGAGGTGCTCAAGGAGATCCGCGACGAGCTGGTCGCACAGCGCGGCTCGAACAACGGCGCGCGATAGCGGGCACCGGCACGGCATCCGGTCGTCGGACCGCCGGGCCGCGCCCGGTCGGTCAGATGTGGTGGGGCGGCTTCTCGTCGAGGAAGCGCTTCAGGTCCGAGGCACTGTCGCCGGACGGGCGCTCGCCCCATCCCCGGTCCGTGTCGTCCGAGGACTGCTGGTCCAGCGGATCGTCGAAGACCAGCGCGGGCTTCGGCTCGCGCGGCCGGGGTTCGGGGGCAGTGCTCATACCCCCAGGGTACGACCTCGCCGTTCCCCTCCTCCGTCGGTGACCGCGCGGGAGGGCGCCCTGCACGAGACTGGCGCCATGACAGTTGACGCGCTCACAGATGTGGCCGGTGTCCGCGTGGGACACGCGACCCGCTCCGGCGGCGGCCTGCTCACCGGCACCACGGTCGTGCTCGCGCCCGAGGGCGGTGCCGTGGCCGCCGTGGACGTACGCGGCGGCGGTCCCGGCACGAAGGAGACCGACGCGCTCGATCCCCGCAACCTCGTGCAGAAGGTCGAGGCGGTCGTCCTGACCGGCGGCAGTGCCTACGGACTCGACGCGGCCTCCGGGGTGATGGCCTGGCTGGAGGAGCGGGGCCGCGGGGTCCGCGTCGGCCCGGAACCCGCGCACGTGGTGCCGGTGGTGCCGGCCGCCTGTGTCTTCGACCTGGGCCGGGGCGGCGACTTCCGGGCCCGTCCGGACGCGGCCACCGGGCGTGCCGCGGTGGAGGCGGCAGCGGCGACCGCACCGGGGGCGCGGGTGCCGGAGGGATGTGTGGGCGCCGGCACGGGGGCCGTGGTCGGAGCGGTGAAGGGCGGGATCGGCACCGCGAGCAGGGTGCTGGATTCGGGGGTCACGGTGGCCGCGCTGGTGGTGGCCAACGCGGCGGGGGCGGCGATGGATCCGGAAACAGGGGTGCTGTACGGGGAGTTGTTCCAGGGCGGCCGGGTCCGTCATCCGGGCCCGGAGGTGCACGAGGCGGCGCTCCGGCGGCTCGCCGACCTCGCCGAGCGGAACGGCCCTCCCCCGCTCAACACCACACTCGCGGTGGTCGCCACCGACGCGGACCTGTCCAAGGCCCAGGCGCAGAAGCTGGCCGGTACCGCGCACGACGGCATCGCGCGGGCGGTGCGGCCGGTGCATCTGCTCAACGACGGGGACACGGTGTTCGCCCTCGCCACGGGTGCCCGCCCGCTCGACGCCGCGAACCCCCTCGCCCTGAACGGGATCCTCGCGGCCGGCGCCGACTTGGTGACGCGCGCGATCGTACGGGCCGTGCGCGCGGCCGAGTCGGTGGACGGACCGGGCGGAGCCTGGCCGTCGTACCGGGAGTTGTACGGCGCGGCGGACGCGTAGATGCGCGGGGTCGACGGGCGAACCGGCGCCGACCGGTGGGCGGAGCGCGGTGACCGCTGAGCGGAGTGCGGGCTCGACGGCCGACGGCCCGGCGACTCGCACCAGGTGTGGCGACTGAGCAGGGGGTATGCGAGGTCCGCCGGAGCGGGTGGGAATTTCTCGCGCCCCTCGTTCGTTCCCCCGCCGTACCTTTTTCTCAGTTCCCGGACATGATGTCCGCCCGAGGGGCTACGGTATGCACCCACTGGGTGACATGCAGCGACGCCGGGAGAAACCTTGAGCGTTCCGTACGAGACGGCAGCGTACGAACCAGCCGACTCGCCCGAGTCTCCTGAGGAGCACCTCGCGCGACTGCTCGGCCGTGCCCTGAACTCCTTCGAACTGCCCGACGAGGCGGTGCACCGGCTCGACTGCGCGCTGGCACACGACAGTTCGCTGCACTCCGCGCATCACAGCGCCGGCCTGCACCGGGAGACGTACCGGCACACCTGGCTGCTCGCCGACGGCTCGGCGCTCACGCTCTGGGAACTCGTCCACAACGCCACCCCGGGCAGCGAGCCCGAGCACGAGGTGTACGCGGACGAGGAGGAACTGCGGGTCGCGACCGCCCGGTTGCCGCTGCCGCCGGAGACCCCGGACTTCGAGCTGCCGGTGGTGGTGCAGCTGTCCCGGATCCCCACGCCCCGCCCGGTCTACGTCCCCGACGGTTCGGCGGACCACGCGCGCCGCTTACTGCGCCGGGCGGAGAACACGGACCGTCCGGGCCCCGGGACGGCCGCGCTGCTGACCACGGCGTTCGCCCACCAGATCACCCAGGCGTTCGGCCGCCCGTCCCGCGCGGGGCGCCCGAGGCATTCAGGACTGAGCTTCTCCCTGTACGAGCACGCGTTCCTGCTGCGTGACGGCGTGGAGATGTCCCTCTGGGAAGTGGAACACACGGCCACGCCCGACGGACGGCACATGTGCGAGGTGTACGTCACCGAGGACGCCGCCCGGGACGCGATGGAGCGCCGCGCCGCACAGGTTTCCTGACCCCGGGCTCCGCCGGCCCCGGATTTCGCCCCGACCCGGTTCAACGGTCGTCCGCGGGGCCGTCGGCCAAGCGCCGCACCAGCACGGCGAACGCCTCGCGCTCCGCCGGCGTGAGCCGCACCTCCTCCGCCCGCGGCCCCGTCCGCCGCTGACGCGGAATCGCGCGCAGCGCCCGAAGCGCCTGTCCCGCCGGGGCCGCGTACCCCGGCGCCGACCCGGAGCTCAGCCCCGGTCCCGGTTCCGGCTCCGGCCCCTGCCAGGGGTGAACGTCCCCGCCCCGCCCGCGTTCGCGTCCGCGCCGCAGGACACCGGCCAGGCCCACGGTGCAGGCCACGGCCACCACGGTGAGGACGGCGGTGCCCGCCATCCTCAAGATCGAGTCGTGCTCAGGCATGCGCCCCAGTACACACCACGGTCCGGGACTTTGGTCCCGGACCGTGGTGAACGTGATCTATATCGCAGTTGTCGTGAACGGCTGTGAATTACCTGGAGTGACCTATATGCACCCAGGGATCACCTATGCGCACCTAAAGGGGCAATCCGCCGCCCGTTCCCGTCCGCCGCGTCACGCGGCCACCGGCTGCTTCGCCTCGGCCGCCGAGGCCGCCGAGCCCTTGCCCGCGCTCGCGCCACCCGTTCCCGGAGCCGACTTGCGCAGGCTCTTCAGGACGATCACCAGAGCCGTCGTGACGCAGACACCCGCCGCGATGGCGACCAGGTAGAGGAACGGGTTGCCGATCAGCGGGACCACGAAGATACCGCCGTGGGGCGCGCGCAGGGTGGCGCCGAAGGCCATCGACAGGGCACCGGTGACCGCGCCGCCCACCATCGAGGCGGGGATCACGCGCAGCGGGTCGGCCGCCGCGAACGGGATCGCACCCTCGGAGATGAAGGAGGCGCCCAGGACCCAGGCGGCCTTGCCGTTCTCCCGCTCGGTCTGGTTGAAGAGCTTGCCGCGCACCGTGGTGGCCAGGGCCATCGCCAGCGGCGGAACCATACCGGCCGCCATCACCGCAGCCATGATCTTCATCGCGGAGTCGCTGGGGCTCGCGACCGCGATACCGGCCGTGGCGAAGGTGTACGCGACCTTGTTGACGGGGCCGCCGAGGTCGAAGCACATCATCAGGCCGAGCAGGGTGCCGAGCAGGATGGCGTTGGTTCCGGTGAGGCCGTTCAGCCAGTCGGTCATGCCCTTCTGCGCCGAGGCGATCGGCTTGCCGATCACCACGAACATCAGGAAGCCGACCACCGCCGAGGAGATCAGCGGGATCACCACCACCGGCATGATGCCGCGCAGCGCCGCCGGGATGCGCACCCGCTGGATCGCCAGCACGACCGCACCGGCGATCAGGCCGGACGCGAGGCCGCCGAGGAAGCCGGCGTTGATGGTGAGGGAGATCGCACCGCCGACGAAGCCGGGCACGAGTCCGGGTCGGTCGGCCATGCCGTAGGCGATGTAACCGGCCAGGACCGGGACGAGGAAGCCGAAGGCGACGCCGCCGATCTGGAAGAGCAGGGCGCCCCAACTGTCGGCCTGGGTCCACACGAAGTGTTCCATCACCGACGGCGCCTCGTTGATCTCATAGCCGCCGATCGCGAAGCCGAGGGCGATGAGAAGACCACCCGCCGCGACGAACGGGACCATGTAGCTGACGCCGGACATGAGCCACTTGCGCAGCTTGGTGCCGTAGCCTTCGCCGGGCTCACCGGCGCGGTCCACGGGCGTACCGGTGGATGCGGCGGCCGCGGTGACCTCACCGCGCTCGGCCTTGCCGCGGACCTCGTCGATCAGCTCGGCGGGACGGTTGATGCCCGCCTTGACGCCGGTGTCGACGGTCGGCTTCCCCGCGAAGCGCTCCTTCTCCCGGACCGGCACGTCGTGGGCGAAGATCACACCGTCCGCCGCCGCGATCACGGCCGGGTCGAGCCGCTCGAAGCCCGCCGAGCCCTGGGGCTCGACGGCGATCTCGATGCCCGCCTCCCGGCCGGCGTTCTCCAGCGCCTCGGCCGCCATGTACGTGTGGGCGATACCGGTGGGGCAGGAGGTGACGGCGACGATCCGGAAGGGACGCGCGTCCTCGCCCGCACCGGACGTGTCCGCCGCGTCGGTGGTACCCGTGGCGGCACCGGTGGAGGCCGCCACCGGTGCCGCCACGGAGTCTGCGGCGTCCGCGGTGCCCGTGACGTCTGCGGCACCGGCGGAGCTGTCGGAGCTGTCAGAGCTGTCGGCCCCGGCCGTACCCGCCGTGGGTGCCGTGGATACCGACTCGTCCGCCGCCGGCCGCTCGTCCCCGCGGACGAGCGCCGCCGCGCCCTCCGCGTCGCCGACCGACCGGAGCGCGTCGGTGAACTCGGCGTTCATCAGCTTCCGGGCCAACGACGAAAGGATCGTCAGGTGAGCGTCGTCCGCACCCGCCGGCGCGGCGATCAGGAAGATCAGGTCGGCGGGCCCGTCCGCGGCACCGAAGTCGATCCCGGCGGCGCTGCGCCCGAAGGCCAGCGTCGGCTCGGTGACGTGCTCGCTGCGGCAGTGCGGGATGCCGATGCCGCCGTCGAGGCCCGTCGGCATCTGGGCCTCACGGGCGGCCACGTCGGCGAGGAAACCCTCCAGGTCGGTCACCCGGCCGAGGGTCACCATCCGCTCGGCGAGGGCTCGCGCCGCCGCTTCCTTGGTGTCGGCGGACAGGTCGAGGTCGACCAGATCCGCGGTGATCATCTCGCTCATCGCGGGCTCCTTCGCACGCGTATCGCCCGGGGCGTGGGGTGGGCGAAAGGGACAACGGGGACGGTGATGCGGTGGGGGACGGTGGGGCTGCGGAGTCCGGCGCCGGGGCCGGCGCCCGAGGCAGCGGAGGCGGGGTGCGCGGCACGGGAGGTACGGGCATTCATGACACCGGCTCCTTCAGTGCACGGTCGACCGGAACCGTTGCCGTGACCGTCACCGCGGCCGGGTCCAGGTCGCCCGGCGTGGGCATCACGCTGCCGGGTGTCTGGACGGCCGCCGCTCCGTGGGCGAGCGCCGAGGCGAGCGCCTCCGGCCCGTGCCCGCCGGCGATGAGGAAGCCGGAGAGCGAGGAGTCGCCCGCGCCCACGTTGCTGCGGACGACGTCCACCCGGGCGGTGCCGAACCAGGTGCCGTTCTCGTCGACGAGCACCTGCCCGTCGGCGCCCAGGCTGGCGAGCACGGCGCGGGCACCCATCTCGCGCAGCTCCCCGGCCGCCTTCACCGCGTCGCCGACGGTGGCCAGGGGGCGTCCGACGGCCTCGGCGAGTTCCTCGGCGTTCGGCTTCACCACGTCGGGCCGCTCGCGCAGCGCCGCGGCCAGCGCGGGCCCGGAGGTGTCCAGGGCGATGCGCACTCCGGAGGCGTGCGCCCGTGCGACCAGCTCGGCGTACCAGGAGGGGTCCAGGCCGCGCGGGAGGCTGCCGCAGCAGGCGATCCAGTCGGCACCCCGCGACCGCAGGTGGACCGTCTCCAGGAGCAACTCCTGTTCGTCCGCCGTCAGTTCCGGACCGGGCGCATTGATCTTCGTCAGGACGCCGTCCGCCTCGGCGAGCGCGATGTTGGAGCGGGTGGCACCGGCCACCGGAACCGGAGCGACCTCGATGCCCTGCGCGTCCAGCAGTTCGGCGACCAGGGCGCCCGGGGCGCCGCCCAGGGGCAGGACGGCCACGGTGCGCCGGCCGGCCGCGGCGACGGCGCGGGAGACGTTGACTCCCTTGCCGCCCGGGTCCACGCGTTCGCCGGTGGCCCGGATGACCTCGCCGCGGTCCAGCGCGGGGACCTCGTACGTACGGTCCAGGGACGGGTTGGGGGTGACGGTGAGGATCATGCACGCACTACTTCCGTGCCGCCGCGCTCGATCGCGAGGGCGTCTTCGGGGCTCAGCCCGCTGTCGGTGATCAGCAGGTCCACGTCGTTCATGCCGCCGAAGCGGGCGAAGTGCTCCTGGCCGTACTTGGAGGAGTCGGCGAGCAGCACCACGCGACGGGCGGCCGCCATGGCCGCGCGCTTCACCGCGGCCTCGGCGAGGTCGGGGGTGGTCAGACCGTGTTCGACGGAGTAACCGTTGGCCGCGACGAACAGCACGTCCGCGCGGATCTCGCCGTACGCGCGCAGCGCCCAGGCGTCCACGGCGGCACGCGTACGGTGCCGCACACGGCCGCCGATCAGGTGCAGTTGGATGCCGGGGTGGTCGGCGAGGCGGGCCGCGACGGGCAGGCTGTGGGTGACGACGGTGAGCGAGAGCTCCACCGGCAGGGAGCCGGCGAACAACGCCACCGTCGAACCGGCGTCGACGATCATCGTGCCCTCGTTCGGAAGTTCCGCGAGGGCGGCCTTGGCGATGCGCTCCTTCTCGGCGGCGGCGGTCGTCTCGCGCTCGGCGAGGTCCGGCTCGAGGTCGAGGCGCCCCACGGGGATGGCCCCGCCGTGCACCCTGCGGACCAGGCCCGCGCGATCGAGGGACTTCAGGTCCCGGCGGATCGTCTCCGCCGTCACCTGGAAGTGCTCAGCCAGCGAGACCACATCCACCCGGCCGCCGTCACGGGCGAGCCGCAGGATCTCCTGCTGCCGCTCCGGTGCGTACATGCCCACTCACCTCCGCCAATGCCCGAACGCGTGGTTTCCCTTCGAAGGCTACGGCGAGATGCCCGAAAAGTAAACAGAAACGGATCCAAGCGGGCGCGAACGGACTTCTGTTTGTGTCTGTTCTCTACTGACGCCCTCCGATGGCGGCACGGGAACGGGCAGACGGATGACCGAAACAGGTCAGACCGTGTCCTGGTTCCGCGACACCCTCGAACCCATGACGACGGACACCCCCGCCCGGCTCCTCCAGCTCCTCTCCCTCCTCCAGACGCCCCGCGAATGGCCCGGCGGCGAACTCGCCGACCGTCTCGGTGTGTCCCGCCGCACGATCCGGCGGGACATCGACCGGCTGCGCGACATCGGATACCCGGTGCGGGCGACGCTGGGCTCGGGCGGCGGCTACCGACTGGTCGCGGGCAAGGCGATGCCGCCGCTGGTGCTCGACGACGAGGAGGCGGTGGCCATCGCGGTCGGACTGCGCGCCGGCGCCGGGCACGCCCTGGAAGGCGTGGAGGAGGCCTCCGTGCGGGCGCTGGCCAAGCTGGAGCAGGTGCTGCCCGGCAGGCTGCGCCACCGGGTGACCACGCTCCAGGTCGCCACCACCCTGCTGAGCAGCGGGGACGGTCCGACCATCGCGCCCGAGACGCTGACCGTCATGGCTGCCGCGGTGGCCGGGCGGGAACGGCTGCGGTTCGCCTACCGGGCGGCCGACGGCACCGAGTCCCGGCGCCTGACGGAGCCGTACCGGCTGGTGTCGACCGAGCGGCGCTGGTACCTCGTGGCGTACGACCTCGACCGCGCCGACTGGCGCACGTTCCGCGTCGACCGGGTGAGCGAGCCGTTCGCGACCGGGGCGAGGTTCACGCCGCGCGAGCTGCCGACCGGGAGCGCGGCGGAGTACCTGCGGCAGTCCATGCACCGCGCGCAGGAGTCGTACGACCTCGACGTCACCTTCGCCGCACCGGCCGAGGCCGTCGCGTCGCGGCTGCCGGGCCGGCTGGGCACGCCCGAGCCGCTGGACGAGCACAGCTGCCGGCTGCGCACGACGATGGGCGGCCCCACGGACTGGACAGCGGTACGCCTGGCCATGCTCGGCTACGACTTCACGGTGCGGGAACCAGCGGAACTGGTGGAGAGCGTAAGGAAGTTGGGGGCGCGGATGACGAGGGCGGCGGCGGGGCGGTGAAGGAAGGAAACGCGGACTTCCACCGTCAGGGCATCGCCGTCAGGACAGCGCCGTCAGATCGCCCCAAGGGAAGTCCCGTAGCACCGCGAGGTTGGCCAGGGCCAGTCCCGCCGGCCCCTGCGGGCCCTCGGCGGGGGCGTCGCTCGCCGCCCAGCCCTCCGTCGCCGTGCGCACGGCGGCACTGGCGACGGCGGCGGCGAAGCGCAGCCGCGTATCCACGGCAACGTCGGCGAAGGGGAGTTGACCACCCGTCACCCGGTTCTCCCCCGACCCGCCGACCGGCAGCCGCGACGCCAGCGCCTCCGCCAGCGCACGCTCCGACGCCTGGCACACCTCCGCCCACACCCGGCACAGGGACGGATCGGTGTGTGCCAGCCGGATCAGGGTGCGCATCCACGCCCAGGAGGCCTCCGACACCCCGACACCCGGCGTCAGGGTGTACCGCACGGCGCCCTCCAGGGCCTGCGGCACGGATGTTCCGGGCGGCGCCGTCCGCACCGCCTCCACCCAGCGCCGGGCCCCGGCCTCGTAGAGGGGGGTGATGGCCTCTTCCTTGGTGGCGAAGTACCGGTAGAAGGTGCGTGGGGCGATGCCCGCCGCCCGGGCGATGTCCTCGGCGCGGGTGGCCCGCAGTCCCTCACGGACGAAGAGGCCGGCCGCCGCGCGGGCGATCTCCATACGGGTCTCGGCCTTGCGCCGCTCGGTCAGTGAGGCCCGCGGCGCCGACGACGGCGTCGAAGGCGTGGGGGTGCTGCACACGCCCAGCAGGCTATGCCCATGTGGCACAATCTGCCATCTGGCGGGCCACCCCGGGGTTCAGGTTCGGGGTGGCCCGTTTTCCTGTTCGTCCGGCAGGGGCTCCGGTGGGAATGGGAAAGGCCGGGCCCGGCACCCGGGGGGAGGGCGCCGAACCCGGCTCGGGAAGTCCCGGCGCCGGGGGGGTGGTGCGACGGGACGTGGCTCAGAAGGCCCAGGGGGACAAGACCCCGAGACCCGAACACCCGGGCCTTGCCTTCTTGTTCCCTGGGCTCAGGGGGTTGAAGCAGCGTCACGGCGTCAGGTTTGCGCCGTCTTTCACCACCCCATGCTCACGGCGGCGCCACAGCAGCCCTTTTCTTTCCTGCGCCGCGCCGGCATTACGCCACCGCGTCGAAACCGGTGTCGCGGGCCAGCTTCTTCAGTTCCAGCAGCGCGTGCTTCTCGATCTGGCGGATGCGCTCACGGGTCAGGCCGTGCTGCTTGCCGACCTCGGTCAGCGTGCGCTCCCGGCCGTCCTCGATGCCGTACCGCATCTTGATGATGGAGGCCGTGCGCTGGTCGAGGCGGCCTATGAGGTCGTCCAGTTCCTCGCTGCGCAGCAGCGTCATCACCGACTGCTCCGGCGACACCGCCGACGTGTCCTCCAGGAGGTCGCCGAACTGGGTCTCCCCCTCGTCGTCCACCGGCATGTTCAGCGAGACCGGGTCGCGGGCCCAGTCGAGCACGTCCGTCACCCGCTCCGGGGTGGAGCCGAGCTCGGCGGCGATCTCCGCGGGCTCGGGGTCCCGGCCGTACTCGCGGTTGAACTCGCGCTGTACTCGTCGGATCCGGCCCAGCTCCTCCACCAGGTGGACGGGCAGGCGGATGGTGCGGGACTGGTCGGCGATCGACCGCGTGATGGCCTGACGGATCCACCAGGTGGCGTAGGTGGAGAACTTGAAGCCCTTGCGGTAGTCGAACTTCTCGACCGCGCGCACCAGGCCGGCGTTGCCCTCCTGGATCAGGTCCAGCAGCGGCAGACCGCTGCGGGGGTAACGACGGGCGACCGCGACGACCAGACGCAGGTTGGAACGGATGAAGACGTCCTTGGCCCGCTCACTCGCGTCGTACAGCGCCTGGAGCTCCTCGGTGGTGGCTCCCACCGTGTTCTCCTCGGTGCCGTCGAGGATCTGCCGTGCGAACACACCCGCTTCGATGATCTGGGACAGCTCGACTTCCTTGGCTGCGTCGAGCAGCGGCGTGCGCGCGATCTCGTCGAGGTACATCCCGACCAGGTCACGGTCGGCTATCTCGCCGCGATGGGCGCGAACACTGCTTGCCGAGTCGGCCGTCTCGCCGGAGGCGGACTTACGACGGGCGACGGCACGGGTTGCCATGCTTGCTCCCTTACGATGATGAGTCAGCGGGTGGTTCCTGCGGATACTCGGCACGTACGGTCAGGTCTGCGTCTCGGTCTCATGCGGACTCTGCTCGAGTGCCCGGCATCTGCTGGAAACAACGACTGGAATCCGGACAGAATTCCCAACCTGCCCCCCGAATTTTCTGATCATGCAGTACCCTGTCGGGCCGCAGGGGACGCGGACGCCGTCGCCCTGTGCGAACGCCCAGGTCAGGCCGGGAGCCGAGGGCGATCTGACACCGCTCACCGATCCGTGGGACCAGGACGCGTGTGAGACGGCAATCACGCTCGACACCGCGGTCCTCACCCCGGAGGAGCACCGCACCGCCCCGCTCCCGACTGCTCTCTCCCCTGTAGACGGCCCGTACCGCCCGATGGTTGTCACGGAGCCGCCCCGGGCGGTACCGGGTGGCAGGCACCGGGCGCTCCGGCCGCCCACCACCGCCACCCGTCACCCGTGCGTCCGGGCACCCGTCACCACAGCCTCAGACCTCAGGCCTCAGCCGAACTGGACCGACCGCTTCGCCAGCCCCAGCCAGAACCCGTCGATCACCGACTTCTGCGCGTCCAGGTCGCCGGCGGCGTCCGCGGCGCCCATGGTCACGAAGAGCGGTGCGAAGTGCTCGGTGCGCGGGTGGGCGAGCGCGCCCGCCGGGGACTTGCGGGTGAAGTCGAGCAGCCCGTCCACGTCACCGGCGTCCAGGGCCCGGTGCCCCCAGTCGTCGAACTCCGTCGACCACCTGGGGATGCCGCCCTGCCGCAGCGCGGCCAGGTTGTGGGTGAAGAACCCGGAACCGATGATCAGCACGCCCTCGTCACGCAGCGGCGCGAGCTTCCGTCCGATGTCCATGAGCTTCACCGGGTCCAGCGTCGGCATGGAGACCTGGAGCACCGGGATGTCGGCCCCGGGGAACATCTCGACCAGCGGGACGTAGGCGCCGTGGTCCAGCCCGCGGTCGGGAACGTCCTGCACGGGAGTGCCGGGGGCGCGCAGCAGCTTGCGTACGGATTCGGCGAGCGCCGGAGCGCCGGGGGCGCCGTACTTCACCTGGTAGTAGTGCTCCGGGAAGCCCCAGAAGTCGTAGACGAGGGGGACCGTCTCGGTGGCGCCGAGGGCGAGCGGGGCCTCCTCCCAGTGGGCGGAGACGACGAGGATCGCCTTCGGGCGGGGCAGTTCGGCGGACCAGGCAGCCAGCTGACCGGGCCAGATGGGGTCGTCGGCCAGCGGCGGGGCGCCGTGGCTGAGGTACAGCGCGGGCATGCGTTCCTGAGTGGCGGCGGTCATGGCTGCGACTCCTTCCGGTGATCGGTACAGATCTGTCCCGAGTTCGCAGGGACAGTGATGTTTTTTACTTGAACTCTCAACCTCTATCCTAGACCCTATCGTAATTTTGTTTAACCTTCAAGCAGAAGCGTCGTACAGTGGAGTACATGACGACGGCACCCACATCCGCATCGGCCCCGGGTTCGGCCCCCGACCCGGCGCGCACCGACGAACCACGCTGGCTCAGCGACGAGGAACAGCGCGTCTGGCGCTCGTACATCGAGGCCAGCACCCTCCTGGAGGACCACCTCGACCGCCAGCTCCAGCGGGACGCGGGCATGCCGCACCTCTACTACAGCCTGCTCGTCAAACTCGCCGAGGCACCACGGCGGCGGCTGCGGATGACCGAGCTGGCGATGCTGGCGAAGATCACCCGCTCCCGGCTCTCGCACGCCGTGGCCCGCCTGGAGAAGAACGGCTGGGTGCGCCGCGAGGACTGCCCCTCCGACAAGCGCGGCCAGTTCGCCGTCCTGACGGACGAGGGCTTCGAGGTGCTGCGCCGGCACGCGCCCGGTCACGTGAACGCCGTACGGCAGGCGCTCCTCGACCGACTCACCCCCGAACAGCAGAAGTCCCTCGGCGAGATCATGGAGATCATCGCCGAGGGACTCCAGCCCAGCGAAGCGGGTGCGGACCTGCCCTGGCTCCGCTGAGCGCGGGAGCCGGGGCAGGTCCTGGGAGCCGTACGGACGAGGCGTCCCCTCCCCATCCGTACGGGTGGACCGAGGGGACGGCGGTCAGTGGGCGACGACCGGCACCGCCGCTTCCCCCTGAGCGCCCTCGGTGCCCCCCGCGCCCCGGCCCGCCCCGTCGGAGGACCCGGTGACCGTGGTTCCCGGGCGGCCCGCGTCGACGAGGGTCAGGGCGATGACCGCGGCCAGGACGAGGATGCCGACGGCGAACCAGATCGCGCTGGTGTAGCCCTGCACCATGCCCTCGAGCCGCACCAGCTGCTGGGACCGGCCCGCGGCGCCGCCGATGTGGTCGGCGATGTAGGACGTGGTGGCCGAGGCCGCGATCGTGTTCAGCAGGGCCGTGCCGATCGCGCCGCCCACCTGCTGCGAGGTGTTGACCATCGCGGAGGCGACGCCCGCGTCCCGGGGCTCGACGCCCTGGGTGGCCAGCGACATGGCCGGCATGAACGCCGTACCCATGCCGAGACCGAGCAGCAGCATGCCGGGCAGCAGTACGGCGGCGTAGGAGGAGCCGATCTCCATCCGGGTCAGCAGCAGCATGCCGACGGCGGCGACCAGGAAGCCGGGGCCCATCAGCAGCCGGGGCGCGACCCGGGTCATCAGGCGGGCGCCGATCTGGGTGGAGCCCGTGATCATGCCCGCGACCATCGGCAGGAAGGCGAAACCGGTCCTGACCGGCGAGTAGCCCTTCACGACCTGCAGGTAGTAGGTCAGGAAGAGGAACAGGCCGAACATCGCGATGATCGCCAGGCCGAGTGAGAGGTAGACCCCGCCGCGGTTGCGCTCGGTGATCACGCGCAGCGGCAGCAGCGGCGCCCTGACCCGGGACTCGACCAGGACGAACGTCAGGAGGAGGACGGCCGACGCGACGAACATGCCGACGGTCAGCGAGTCGCTCCAGCCCTCGGACTCGGCGCGGGTGAAGCCGTAGACGAGCGCGACCAGGCCCAGGGTGGACAGCACCACGCCGGGGATGTCCAGCGGCGAGCGGTTGCGGCCGCCCTTCGGCTCACGG
Source organism: Streptomyces sp. NPDC050388 (assembly GCF_040655635.1). NCBI lineage: Bacteria > Bacillati > Actinomycetota > Actinomycetes > Kitasatosporales > Streptomycetaceae > Streptomyces > Streptomyces sp. NPDC050388. Next base: position 11,780 of record NZ_JBFAKH010000079.1, on the reverse strand, counting down.
ATGACGAAGTACGCGCCGACCGCGGCGACGACGGCGAACGGGATGTTCACGAAGAACGTCCAGCGCCAGTCCAGGTACTCGGTGAGGAAGCCGCCGAGGATCAGGCCGACGGCGCCGCCGCCACCGGCGATCGCGCCGTAGATGCCGAACGCCTTGGCGCGCTCCCTGCCGTCGGTGAACATCACCGCGAGCAGCGACAGCGCGGCCGGCGCGAGCAGCGCGCCGAACACGCCCTGCAGCGCGCGGGCGCCGAACATCATGACCTCGTTGGTGGCCGCGCCGCCCAGCGCGGAGGCCGCGGCGAAGCCGCCCAGACCGAGCACGAAGGCCCGCCTGCGGCCCCACAGGTCCGCTGTTCGCCCGCCGAACAGCAGCAGTCCGCCGAAGGCGAGGGCGTAGGCCGTGACGACCCACTGCCGGTTGCCGTCGGAGATGCCCAGGTCCTGCTGGGCGGAGGGCAGGGCGATGTTCACGATGGTGGCGTCCAGGACGACCATCAACTGGGCGAGCGCGATGAAGACGAGCGCTTTCCAGCGGTTGGCGTCCGGTGCGTTCCGTGCTCCTGGTGTGTTCCGTGCTCCCGGTACGCCGGGGGACTTTGACGCTGTTTCAGACATGGGGGTACCCACTTCGGAACTTCGTGACGGAAAATTCAGAGCTTGCGATGAAAAAACGATGTCGTCAGGGAACGACTCGCCCACGGGGGACGGCCGTTGAGGCAGCTCTACGGGTCTTGGTCTGGAACTCGGTCTGAAGGTCGGACTGGAACTCGGACTGGGAATCGGACGGGATCTCGGTCAGGGAGCGCTCAGTGCGCGCGCAGGTCCTCCACTGTCACCGCCGCGCCCGGCAGGACACCGCGGGCCGGGGCCCGCATCCCGTCCAGGAACAGCTGAAGATGGCGGTGGACGAACCGGTCGGCGTCGAGGCACCCCGTACCGGCCGGCGGCCGGCTGAGCTGGGCGATGCCGACCAGCAGATCACCGAAGTCCACATCGGCACGGAGCTGACCCGCCGCCTTGGCGCGGTCCATGATCTGTGCGACGAGCCCCTCGGCACGTACACGCGCGGCCCCCAGATCGGGGTGGTTCTGGTCGAAGGTGCCGGCGATCATCGGGCACAACGCGCTGATCCGCTCATCGGCGGCGGTGTGCGCGAAGCGCTCCAGCGCCTCGAAGGCATCCCCGGTCTCGGCGAGTGCACGCTCGGCCGCCTCCGCCGTACGGTCCATCACGGCGCACACGACCTCGCGCACCAGCGCGTCGCGGTCGGGGAAGTTGCGGTACACCGTGGCATTGCCCACGCCGGCCCGGCGGGCGATGTCGTCGAACGGCACGTCGGGACCGAACTCGACGAACATCTCCCGGGCGGCGGTGACGATCCGCTCCCGGTTGCGCAGGGCGTCGGCACGGGGCCGGGACACCTTGCGCGATACGGAAGGGGCGGTCTGCACGATGCACTCCTGTCGCTCTGCCTGCCGGTGCTCTGCTCACCGGCGTTCTGCTCACTGATGCTCTGCTCGCTCTCGCGATCCGGGGAAGAACTCCCCGCTTCACGCGAACACAGATCCAAACGGGGAAACAGTCCCCGCTTATTTCCCGCCCGGGAAATTCCTAATATGACCTGAGTCACATTCACGCGGGCGTCCGCCACCACCCCCCACCCCGTCCCACCCCGCTCCTCCCAGCCCCTCCCGCCCCGCTTCTCCCCCCTCCCGCCCCGCTTCCCCGGAAACCGCACGATCGGCCCCTCCAACGCGCGCCCTCGCACCCCACGACAGAGGGTGATCGAAAGGGTGCAGTCGGAGACCGGCGGCTGCCGTGTGGAGCGGAGGTCCCCCGCATGCAGGCGCAGCCGACCAGCAGCCGGATATCCCCGCGCCGACTGGCCGCCCTGGCGTCCGTGACCGCATTGACCCTCGCCGTCATACCCTCGGCCGGCAACGGCCACCTCTCCCCGTACACCTCGGCCCCCGGCCCCAGTGCCCTGGCCCCCTCCTCCTCACACGGCCCGTGCATGATCAGCAGCGCCCGCAAGGTGCAGATGTCGGAGGGCATACCCACGGACGCCGGCTACACCCGCTCCACCGGCACCGTCCGCGCCCTCACCCTCATGGTCGACTTCTCGGACGCCCCCGGCGAGGGCGATGCCCTCGACCGCTACAGGGAGTTCTTCCCGCAGACGCAGGAGTGGTTCCGGACCAGTTCGTACGGCCGCCTCGACTACCGCCCCGAGCTGCCGATCCCCGGCTGGCTGCGGATGCCCAAGTCGTTCCGGGACTACGGCATAGAGCGCGGCGCCCCCTTCGAACCCGACTACCGCGAACTGGTCCGGGACCTCGTGGCAAAGGCGGACCCGAAGGTCGACTTCGGCACGTACGACCTGCTGAACGTACTGGTGACCCCGAACGCGGGGCCCTCCGCCCTGGACACGGTCCTGTCGGTGACCTTCGCGGGCAACGCGGAGGCCCCGACGGCGGACGGCGTGCCCATCGCCAACGCATCGTTCGTCTACTCCCGGCAGGACGACGGCTCCGGCTCCCTGGACCGCACCGGTTACCGCGTCCTCCCCCACGAGAACGGCCACGTCTTCGGTCTGCCCGACCTCTACACGGCCGAGGGCGGCGGCGCCGTGGGCCACTGGGACATCATGAGCGAGGACTGGGGCGCCAACAACGACCTGCTCGGCTGGCACAAGTGGAAACTGGGCTGGCTGGACGCGCCCCAGGTGCACTGCGCGGCGGGCACGGGCACCCGTGAGTACACCCTGACACCGCTGGCCGAGTCGGGCGGCCCGAAACTCGTCTTCCTCCCGCTGGACACCAGCTCCGGCTACGCCGTCGAGTTCCGCACCCGGGCCGGCAACGACGAGGCGGTGTGCCGCCCCGGCATCCTCATCTACAAGGTCGAGGCGGACGTCGACACCGGAATGGGCCCCATCACGGTCTACGACTCCCGCCGGAACAGCGGCGGCTGCACCCGTAGCCCCAACGTCCACGCGGAACTCTCCGACGCCACCTTCACCCCCGGCGAGACCTTCATCGACCGCAAGGCGGGAATCCGCGTCAAGGTCCTGGAGCCGGCCACCCCGAACACGGACTCGGCCTCCGACACGGGTTCCGGCACGGGCTCCGGCTCGAGAACGCCGGAGTACCGAGTGCAGATCACCCGAGCCTGACCCCTCGTCCGAGGCCCGCGCGGATGCCCGGCCGGGCGGGTGGGGGCTCGCTTCCGCCGTCGAAAACAGGCGGCGCGGAAAGGAAGCGGGCAGCAAACGGGCACCGTTCCGAGCGGACCGGGTGGGGATCATGCTCCGTTCTTGGCCGAAGAAGGCCCCTGTCTGCGGGAACAGGCACGGCGAAGCAGGCACATCCGGTCACGGAACGCATGACGTTTTGCCTGGTCATAACCCTGGGCGTAGCCATAAATAGTCCGCAAGAGTCCGAACGGACCGGACTCTGTGGGGCGCGATCGCGCCACACCGGAAACGGCCCGACCGGGTGTCGGCCCGAGTCGCGCAGGGGAGGTGCCACCGTGGACGCCGAAGAACGCCGACGCTCCATCCTGGAAGCGACGCGCCGGGCCGGCTCGGTGGACGTCGCCAGGACGGCCGCCGACCTGGGCATCTCCAAGGAAACCGTACGGCGCGACCTGAACCTGCTGGCGGCTCACGAGCTGGTGCGGCGAACCCACGGCGGCGCCTACCCCGTCGAGAGCGCCGGCTTCGAGACGACGCTCTCCTACCGCACCACCAGCCAGGTCAGGGAGAAGTCGCGGATCGCCGCCGCGGCCGTGGGCCTGCTCGGTGACGCGAAGACGGTGTACATCGACGAGGGCTACACCCCGCAGCTCATCGCCGCCGGCCTGCCTCGCGACCGGCCGCTGACCGTGATCACCTCCTCCCTCGCCGCGGCCGGCACCCTGGCCTCCGTCGAGAACATCACCGTGCTGCTGCTCGGTGGCCGCGTCCGCGGCGCCACGCTGGCGACCGTCGACCACTGGGTGACCCACACGCTGTCCGACCTCGTCATCGACCTGGCCTACGTCGGCGCGAACGGCATCTCCCGCCAATGGGGGCTCACCACCCCGAACCCCGCGGTGAGCGATGTGAAGACACAGGTCATGGCTGTTTCCCGACGCCGGGTGTTCTCGGGCGTCCACAACAAGTTCGGAGCGGCCAGCTTCTGTCGTTTCGCCGGGATCGGGGACCTGGAGGCGATCGTCACCGACACCGGACTCCCCGCCGCCGAAGCCCGTCGCTACGTCCTCCTGGGACCGCAGGTCATCCGGGTCTGACCCACGGCTCTCCCCCACACACGCCACCCACCACGCATCACACACCACGCACGCGCCACTCGCCCGACCGGGCGCGGGCCTTCCACGCCCTCGAACACCTCTGGAGCCAACCATGCCCACCCACAAGACCACCCGAGTCCGGAGAACCACCCGCGCCGTGCTCGTCGCCGTCTCCGCCGGTTCACTGCTGGCCGCGTGCAGCGGGGCCGGCAGGTCGGGTTCGGAGGCCGGGGGCGAGAGCATCAACGTCCTCATGGTCGGCAACCCGCAGATGGAGGACATAGCGAAGCTGACGAAGGACACCTTCACCAAGGACACCGGCATCAAGGTGAACTTCACGATCCTTCCCGAGAACGAACTGCGCGACAAGGTCACCCAGGACATCGCCACCCAGGCCGGCCAGTACGACGTCGCCACCATCGGCGCCTACGAGGTGCCCATCTGGAACGAGAACGGCTGGCTGCAGGAGCTGAGCTCCTACGCCGAGAAGGACTCCGCCTTCGACAAGGACGACCTGCTCAAGCCCATGGTCCAGTCCCTGTCCGGCGACGACGACAAGCTGTACGCGCTTCCGTTCTACGGCGAGTCGTCCTTCCTCATGTACAACAAGGAGGTCATGGCGGAGAAGGGCATCACCGTGCCCGAGAGGCCGACCTGGCAGCAGATCGCCGACATCGCCGCCAAGGCCGACGGCGCGCGCCCCGGCATGAAGGGCATCTGTCTGCGCGGCCTGGCCGGCTGGGGCGAACTCGGCGCGTCACTGTCGACCGTGGTCAACACCTTCGGCGGCACCTGGTTCACCGAAGACTGGAAGGCCCGGGTCAACAGCGCCGAGTTCAAGAAGGCGACCGACTTCTACGTCGACCTGGTCAGGAAGCACGGCCAGTCGGGCGCCGCGCAGTCCGGGTTCACCGAGTGCCTCAACGCGATGAGCCAGGGCAAGGTCGCGATGTGGTACGACGCGACCAGTGCGGCGGGACCGCTGGAGGACCCCGGCTCCAGCAAGATCGCGGGCAAGGTCGGCTACGCCTACGCGCCGGTGGACAGGACGGACAGCTCCGGCTGGCTGTGGACCTGGGCGTGGGCGATGCCGAAGACCACCAAGAAGGCCGACGCCGCCTCGAAGTTCATGCTCTGGGCGTCCGGCAAGGAGTACGAGAAGCTCGTCGGCGAGAAGCTGGGCTGGTCGCGTGTTCCCGCCGGGAAGCGGGCCAGCACCTACGAGATCCCCCAGTACAAGAAGGCGGCGGCGGCCTTCGGTGACATCACCCTCAAGTCCATCGAGCAGGCGAACCCGACGAACCCCGGTGTGCAGCCGCGGCCCACGGTGGGCGTCCAGTTCGTGGCCGTCCCCGAGTTCCAGGACCTCGGCACCAAGGTGACGCAGGACATCTCCGCGGCCATCGCGGGCAAGACCAGCGTGGACAAGGCCCTGGACAACGGCCAGAAGCTCGCGGAGGAAGTCGCCAAGAACTACCGGTGACCCGCCCGGTCACCCTCCGGTGAATCCCGCTGCCCGTCGGACGCCGACGCCCTGACGGGCAGCGCCCCCGCCGCGGTGCCCGGTACGCCCTCCTCCGCACCGGCGGACGCCACCCCGTCGGCGTCCGCCGACCGGGCACCGCTCCTTCCCCACCCCCGGCCGCGCTCGGCTGCGACCGGCCGGCTCAAGGACCCCTCATGACCACGCTCACCCCCGCACCCCGAACGGTGCGCACAGACCCCCCGCCCCGGCCGGGCAAACGGGAGACGCCGCACAAATGGCGGCGGCGCATCCCACTGCTTCCGGCGCTGATCTTCACGATCGTCGTGACCCAGCTGCCGTTCGTGGCCACACTCGTCATCTCGACCTTCCAGTGGAACATCCTCAAGCCGGGCGAACGGCACTTCACCGGCCTGTCCAACTACGGCTTCGTCTTCACCGACGAGAGGCTGCGCACGGCGGTGCTGAACACCATCGTGCTCACCGCGTCGGTGGTGATCCTCAGTGTGGTCCTCGGGCTGGGGCTGGCGCTCCTCCTCGACCGCCGCTTCCCCGGCCGGGGCCTGGCCCGCACCCTGCTCATCACACCGTTCCTGGTCATGCCGGTCGCCGCCGCGCTGCTGTGGAAGCACGCCATCTACAACCCCGACTACGGCCTCCTCAACGGCACCCTCAACGCGGTGTACCGCCTCTTCGGAGCCGAGAGCGGCCCCACCGTCGACTGGGTGTCGAACTCCGCGATGCCGGCCGTCGTCGTCGCGCTGGTGTGGCAGTGGACCCCGTTCATGATGCTCATCCTGCTGGCCGGGCTCCAGGCCCAGCCCGGCGACGTGCTGGAGGCCGCCCGGGTCGACGGCGCCTCGGCCCGGCAGACCTTCCGCCACATCACCCTGCCCCACCTGCGGCAGTACATCGAACTGGGCGTCCTGCTCGGCACCATCTACGTCGTGCAGACCTTCGACGCGGTCTTCACCATCACCCAGGGCGGCCCCGGCTCGCAGACCACCAACCTCCCCTACGAGATCTACCTGACCATGTTCCGCAAGTACGAGTACGGCGAAGCGGCCGCCGCCGGCGTGGTCGTGGTGATCGGCTCCATCGTCGTCGCCACGTTCGCCCTGCGCACCATCGCGTCGCTGTTCCGCGAGGAGGTCTCCCGGTGACCACCACCCAAGCGGCGCCGGACGCCACTCCCGCAACCGGGCGCAAGAAGTTCCTCCGCCGCAAGAACGACCGCAGCGGTCAGGGCGGTCAGGGCGACTCACCGCAGCTGACCCCGGTGTGGGCCTTCGTCGCCTGGCTCGCCACCCTGGTCTTCTTCGCCCCGGTGGCCTGGATGGTGCTGACCAGCTTCCACCAGGAGGCCGACGCCGCCACCAACCCGCCCAGCCTGCTGGCGCCCTTCACCCTGGACCAGTACGAACTGCTGCTGGGCCGGGACATCACCCCGTACCTTCTCAACTCGGCCATGGCGAGCGTCATTTCGACACTCCTCGTCCTCGCCCTGGCGATTCCGGCGGCCTACGCGCTGTCCATCAAGCCGGTCGAGAAGTGGACCGACGTGATGTTCTTCTTCCTGTCGACGAAGTTCCTGCCCGTCATCGCGGCGCTGCTGCCGGTGTACCTGATCGCCAAGGACGCCGGGATGCTGGACAACGTCTGGACGCTGATCGCCCTCTACACCGCCATGAACCTGCCGATCGCGGTGTGGATGATGCGCTCCTTCCTCGCCGAAGTCCCCAAGGAGATCCTGGAGGCCGCCGAGGTCGACGGCGCCGGACTCCCCACCGTGCTGCTGCGCATCGTCGCCCCCGTCGCCATGCCCGGGGTCGCCGCCACCGCGCTGATCTGCTTCATCTTCAGCTGGAACGAGTTCCTGTTCGCCGTCAACCTCACCGCCACCAAAGCCTCCACCGCCCCGGTGTTCCTCGTCGGGTTCATCACCAACGAGGGTCTCTTCCTCGCCCGTCTGTGCGCCGCCGCCACCCTGGTGTCCCTGCCCGTCCTCATCGCCGGCTGGGCCGCCCAGGACAAGCTGGTCCGCGGTCTGTCCCTAGGAGCAGTCAAGTGAAAGCCGCCCTCATCGAAGCCCCCGGCAAGGTCACCGTCACCACGGTCCCCGACCCCACCCCGGGACCGCGCGACGTCGTGGTGGACGTGGCCGCCTGCGGGCTGTGCGGCACCGACCTGCACATCCTCCAGGGCGAGTTCGCGCCCACCCTGCCCATCGTGCCGGGCCACGAGTTCGCCGGCGAGGTCGTCGGCCTCGGCAGCGCGGTCACCGAACTCGCCCTCGGCGACCGGGTCGCCGTGGACCCCTCCCTGTACTGCCACGAGTGCCGCCACTGCCGCACCGGCCACAACAACCTGTGCGAACGCTGGGCCGCGATCGGCGTCACCACCGCGGGCGGCGCCGCCCAGTACGCGGTGGCCCCGGCGGCCAACTGCGTCAAGCTGCCCGACCACGTCCGCACCCAGGACGCCGCCCTGATCGAACCGCTGTCCTGCGCGGTGCGCGGTTACGACGTCCTGCGCTCCCGCCTCGCCGCCCACGTCCTGATCTACGGCTCGGGCACCATGGGCCTGATGATGCTGGAGCTGGCCAAGCGGACCGGCGCGGCCCGGGTGGACGTCGTCGACGTCAACCCCGACCGCCTCGCCACCGCCCGCCGGCTCGGCGTCTCCGCCACCGCCACCGCCGCGGACGAGCTGGACCGGCCGCAGGGCTGGGACCTCGTGATCGACGCCACCGGCAACGCGGCCGCCATCCAGGACGGGCTGGAGCGGGTGGCCAAGGCCGGCACCTTCCTGCAGTTCGGCGTCGCCGACTACGCCACCCGGGTGACCATCGACCCGTACCGCATCTACAACCAGGAGATCACCATCACCGGCTCGATGGCCGTGCTGCACAGCTACGAGCGGGCCGCGGACCTCTTCGCGACGGGGGTCCTGGACCCGGACGTCTTCATCAGCGACCGCATCCCGCTCGACCGCTACCCGCAGGCACTGGAGCAGTTCGCAGCGGGCCAGGGCCGAAAAATCCTCATCACCCCCTGACGCGGGACGAGGGGGCCGGGCGGACACCCGTCCGGCCCCCTCATCACCCCCTGCCCTTATACCGACGCCTCTCACCGGTACGTATCCGCTACGCTGTCCCTGGTCGGTCACCGGTACGCCGCGCCCCGCAACCGAGCAATACCGCGGAGCACCCCGCACCATGTCCAACCAGTGGGCTCGCCCCCTCACAGGGGACGCCTTCGCCTTCGTAGCTCAGGGGATAGAGCACCGCTCTCCTAAAGCGGGTGTCGCAGGTTCGAATCCTGCCGGGGGCACAGAAGAAAGGGCCAGCTCAGGAGGGTTTTCCTCCCAGGCTGGCCCTTCGTCGTGTTCGGGGTCGTGCCACACTCGTGCCACTAATGCCACGTGGATGCCACATCTCCCAAGGAGCGCCCCGGACAATCAGTGACCGCACCCGTGCTTGGTGGCTACTCAGTAATCGCTCGCCACTACAACGAAGAGGCACGCGACGACCGCGACCACACAGAGAACGGCGATGGTGATCAGCACACAGCCGAGCGCTCCTGCAGTCCAGGCGATCGCTGACCAGCCGAACCGTGTCGCCCGTTCGGCCCGCTGGACTGCTTCGTGGTAATCACTGTCGTCGTACCAGCCGCGATCACCCATGATTCCCCCCTCTGACGGACCCTACAGTCCGGCTGTCTCGTCGTAGACAGGCGATGCTTGGTCCGTAGGGAAGGCAATGGCACGATCGCACCCTTCCTTCTAGGCAGGAGCGTCTCCTCCGCTTCTGCGGATCATGACTCCGAGCCGGTCGGCGATGGCCCGGTCCCGGTCGCTGGTCATGTGCTGATAGATCAGCGCGGCCCGGGAGCTGCTGTGGCCCATGTCTAGTCCCAGGTGATGTTTGACGTTCCGGTCCCAGCTGTTGCCTGACGGCGGGCCTAGACAACATCGGAAACCCTGGGGGGCCTGTTCGCCTTCACGTTGCGGACCGGGACGTCGGTGGTGCGCCGGATCACCCGCACCTGGCCGTCCAGCTCGACGGTGATCGTCGTGTCCGACACATGCACCGTCACCGTCTGCCCCGCATAGGGGCGGCCGAGGGAGACGGTCTGGCGGCAGACCATCACCGTGCCCACCGCGCTGACCCGCCGCTGCACCCGCACCGGCTCGACACGGGGCCGTGGCGGCGGTCCGGCCGGCCGCAGACCCCGCAGCCCGCGGACCTCCTCACCGGTCAGCGGGTTGGGCCGGATCCGCAGCAGCTCCCGCGAGGACGGGTCGAAAAACGACAGCGTCTCGTCGTCGATCCGGATACCCACCCGACGCCCGCCGAGGATCTCCGCCGCCAGCACCTGGCGCCCGCCCAGCCCCACCAGCCCGCTGTTGTTCACCGTCCGGTCCACCTCGAACGCGGCCCCATCCCCGGCCGGAAGCGGCGGTGGCCCGGCCGCACGACCGCCCCGAGCGGCCAGCCGCCCCAGGTCCGCCACCGACAGATGCGACCGCACGGTCTTGATCCGCGTCCCGGCGATCAGCAGATGGATCACCGAGGTGTCGGCCCAGAACGTCACCGTCAGCCCCGAACGAGCCGGCCCCAGCCAGAACTGCTCGCCCGCGACCTGCAGATTCCCACTCGCCGGCACCACCCGCTCGAACTCCACCGGCACTGCCGCTGGCACCGGCTCCGGCGGGCCGGCCGACACGGGCATCACGTCGACCGGTTCCGGCTCCGCGGACGGTGTCCGCTGCGGCGGCACCAGCCCGAGCACCCCGGGCACCCTCAAGCTCAGCACGTCCCACTCCCGCTCGGGCACCGGGGTGAACCGGTCTCCCGGGGACTGCATGTCCAGCGCCTGATGCGGACGCAGCGAGTTGTACTCCTGCACCCACGCATCCAGTGCCGCCTGGGCTTCTTCGATGCTCTCGAAGGCCCCGCAGTCGTCGAGGAGTTCACGCCGCAGCGTCTGATGGAACCGCTCCACCTTGCCCGTCGTGGCCGGCGAGGCCGGCCGGGTCAGCCGGTGCGCGATCCCGTTCTCCCGGCAGATCCGGTCGAACAACACCTCACCGCCGTGCCCGAACCGGTCGGTGAACTGCTTGCCGTTGTCGGTCAGCACCTCCTCCGGCACCCCGAACCTCTGCAGGGCCCCGGCGAACGCCGCGCAGACCGCGCGCCCGGTCGCCCGCTCCACCACTGATGCGATCACGCAGTACCGGGAGTGGTCATCCACCCCGGTCACGACCTTGGCTTCGGTCAGTTCGCCGGTCAGCGGGTCGACCAGCATCACCCCGCCGACGATGTCCATCTGCCACAACTGCATCGGCGCATCCCGCTGCCAGCGCTGGTAATCCGACCGCTTCCGGCGCCGGGCTCCGGGTTCCACCAGCCCATGCCGGACCAGAATCCGATACACGGTCATCCGCGAGGGCACCGGCGCGACTGCCCCGGACCGCTCCAGCACGAACGCGATCCGCCGCGGACCCCACTTCGGGTGCTTGCGCCGCAGCTCACACACCGCCGCCTCCACCTCGGCAGACGCCTGATGCGGACACGAGGCCGGCCTGCGCGACCGGTCCGCCAGCCCCGCCAGGCCCGAGGCCGCATACCGGGACTTCCACCCGCTGACCGTCTGGCGGGATACCCCCAGCGACGCGGCGACCTCCGTCACCGTCGCACCCGCCAGCACCGCAAGCACAGCCCGGTATCTCTGCTCGACAACCGACAACTCCACCAGCGCCAATCCCGGCCTCCTGCCACGCACCGCCACGACGCGCACAGAAAAGCCGAACACGGCCACCGTCAGCCATCAGCTGGGACCGAAGTGTCAAGCATCTACCGGGACCGGACACCACCCCGACCAACGACTGAGTTACAACCTTCTTCACCAGTTCAAGGCCCGCGCACGGCGCGGGCGCGCGCCGCCTCTGCGGCGCGGCCTGCCTCCTGAGATCGGGAGAGCGTCGGGTGGGGTGAGAGT
>NZ_JBFAKH010000078.1:0-34465 GCF_040655635.1 Streptomyces sp. NPDC050388 | reverse complement strand
GCCTGCTGCGGTTGCTCTTACTTCCCACCTGGCACTACTTCCTCTGGAACCTCACGTCCCAGTCTCCAGGTGTCCAACATCAAGGGGAAGCTTCAAAGGCGTCAAGTACGCGGTGGCGGCTGCCCTGCGGGGCAGCCGAGCATCGCAACAACGAGTACTCTACGAAGTTCCGGCAGCTGGGTACGGTTGTCCTCCGGGGCAACCGAGGATCGTAACGTCGAGACCGTGACAGATAAGGAAATCGTCAAAGCCTGTGGTGGCTCCTCTTTCGGGCGGCCGAGGATCGCAACGCCCCAGTCGACGAGCAGGCTGACAACATGTACGGAGCAGCGGTCGTTCTTCGGGGTGGCCGAGGATCGCAACCAAGTCACCGACACCGCCTGTATGTTCGGAGTGAACCCTTTCCAACTTGCAGCAGTAGCGAGCCGGTTGGGCTGACAACATGGTGAAGCCACTGGTAGATGGGTTTTCGACCAAGAGAACCGTCTCCACCAGAGGCTTCGCGTGCTTGTCCACCCTTCCCCAAGCTCTCGGCTTCACTCGAGCAGGGGAGACCTCCTCGCATCGACGTGTCCAGCTCTGCCCTGCGCTTCCTGTCCGCCCGCCTGCGGCAGCACCGTTGCACGATCGGCTCCCGCTGGAGGCGATGAAGAAGGAGACGAGTTTCTTCGCATCAATGTCGAATCAGGCTGCTTCCCACAAACCGGCGTCCAGAATGCGGGCCGCCTTGGTGATGCTCCCAGGCATCAGATGCCGGTAGGTACGATACGTCTCCTCAATGGACTTGTGCCCCATCCATTCCGCCACGTCGGTGATCGGTATCCCGTTCCCGAGGGCGTTCGAGGCGAAGTAGTGCCGGAAGCTGTACATCCCCACACCGTCCGCTGCGGGGAGCTCCTTGAAGAGCTTCCGGACGCGCCTGCGTTCCATCGGCTCCGTGTAGTAGCCGCTCGGGCCGCGCAGCAGGTACCCATCCTTCGTGGTGCCGTGCTTCTCCTGGTACCGCTCCATCGCTTCCCGCACCGAGCGCGGCAGGGGGACCTCCCGGAACTCCCCCGCCCTACGGTGCTTGAGCTTCGCCGGCTTGTGCGTGTTGGAGTGGATCTGCTCATGCACTCGGTAGACGTCATCCGCCACAACGTTGTTAATGTTCACTGCCCTGGCTTCCCCGTTTCGCAAACCGCAGCCCACCATCATGACGATCTCAAGCGCAAGGAGCTCGTCAGCGGTCCTCAGCGCCTTCTTCACGTAGGCGAGGGGCGGGATGACCACCTTCTGGCGGACGTACTCCGGTTCCTGGACCCCCTTCACAGGATCGTCCGCCATGGCCCCCTTGCCATAGGCGTCCCGCAAGATCGCCTTCAGAGTGCGGAAGATGTTCACCTGGTTTCCGCGGCCCACCCCATCGGCCTCCAACTCGTCCAGGAAACGCTCGACCACGATCGGCGTGATGGAGTTCAGCTTCCTTGATCCGAGACGGGGGACGATGTGCACGTTGATGGAGCTGTCGACGTGCCAGCCCGTGGAGTACTCCGTCATCCTCCGCTGCCGCGGCCGCCACTGCTTCGCGTATTCCTCGACCGTCTGCTGACCGAGTTCCCGGCGGGCCTCGGCAACGGACGGCGCCGTCTTCTTTTTCTCCGCATAGATCTGCGTAAGGCGCTCGACCGCGTCGTCCTGCGTGCCATAGCCGGCCTCTTCACGCTGCTTGCCGAGAGCGTCCCGAAACCGAATCGTGTACGGGTGCGGGCAGCGGGTCGGCCTGGAACAACCGCACTCCTTGAAGAAGGACCCCATCCCACGAGCGAGCTGTCGAGCCACGTATCAAGCCTTCCGAGCAGGGCGCCGGGCGGCGCAGCATGCCCCTGCCGTAGGCGCAGGTCAGCAAGCCGGACACCGTCCGGCCCGATGCTGACCTTTTGCTGACCTGGAGGCGGCGATCAGGGCTCTGACCTGCGGAAACACCCAAACGCTAGATCTTGGACTTGAATACTGTGCGAAACATGAGGATGCTCCCGTTTTGTTCGCTCCCTGCCTGCTTCTTGCAGGTCAAAGGCGTTCTCTGGAGATTACAACGGTTCGCATGTGCGGTCAGCTGTCTCCTGGTGTTTCAGGACTCACACTGACTCGATGCTGACTTTCTCAACGAACCGTCAGACGTTCGAGGACTCCGCCCAGCGGGGCGCGCCGTCCCCTGCGCCGCAGGGGTGCGAGCGCACGCGTCGACGAGGAGGAACGGAGCGACCACGTAGGTGGCCGTCACCAGGACCTGACGGCCGGTGAACTCCGCCCCGGCCACGCCGAGCCCGACCAGCAGGTCGGAGCCCAGGAACAGCACCCCGCCCCGCGCCGCCCCCGGCCCCGTGACGCAGGCGGTGGCCGCCATGGTCACCAGTGCGGCGCTGCAGGGAGCCACCGCCCGGGCCAGGAGACCCACACGTGGCAGCAGCGCCGCGTTCACCGCAGTCCAGGCGACGAGGCATCCCGCGCCCCCGGTTTCACCGTAGGTCGGCGGCGGCCGCGGTCATTGCCGTCGGACCGGGCCACACGGCCGAGGCGTCGTCCCGGTAGGGGTCGGGCAGGCGGATCGGGCGGACAGGGACCGGGCTGGCACCGTTGCCGGTGACCGCCGTCCAGGGGACAGGCCGACCGGAATAGCACAGGGCGGTCAGCGCGAAGGCGTCGTCGGCGTAGACCTCGACGTACTCGCCGACCGTGAGGATGCGCAACGCGCCGGGGAGACTCGACAGAACGGTCTGCGCCAGCACCCTTCCGCCGGACCCGGTGACCCGGAGGTCCTTGCCGTCGCAGGCCACGGCGAGGGCGGCACGGTCATTGTCCGGATCTTCGGCACGCAGAACGACCTCGATGCGGCCGCCGACGTCGACGTGGCCGACCGCGTGCAGGGGGGCGTCGTACGTCTCCTCGCCGAGCCAGGTCTCCAGGCCCGGCCACCATTCCAGGCGGGGCCCCGAATCCGCGGACACGACCAGGGACTTGGGCTGGGCGAGCATGCCGCGGCATGGGGCGCCGGTGTCAGTGAGGCCGACGCGGCGCGGGGTGGTGTGCAGCACGACGCGGGAGCCGTCGGGGGCTGCGACGACACGCGGGGCGTACGCGCCCGTCGGCCCGAGCGGGCCGTGACGGGCCCACGGGCCGCGGAGGCGGGGCGCGGTCCACGCCTCGAATCCCCGGGTGGCGCCGATGGAGCCGAGCAGCAGCCAGCTGCCGTCGTCGAGGCGTTCGAGGACCGGGCACTCCAACTCGTCGACGTCGCCGGGGGAGACGAGCGGCGGGTGGACGGTCCAGTGCTCCAGGTCGTCGGAGGTCGCCCAGGCCACGCAGCCGCTGACGTCGACGGGCAACGAGGCGTCGGCGGCACAGAGGATCATGACCCAGCCGTCGGACTCGTCGTCGCGCACCACGAAGGGGTCGCGCCAGCCCATGCGTTCGCCCGTGCGGTACCAGCGCGGGTCGGCCTCGACAACCGGCCCCGTGCCGTGGCGGCGCCAGCCGGTGCCGTCGGTGCGCTCGGAGTATGCCAGGCCGACCGACTGCAGCGGCCAGCCGTCCGGGGTGAGGCCGGAGACGGCGGTGTAGAGCATCGCCATGCCGGTGCCGTGCGGGAAGGCGTGCATGGTCCACACCGCCTGCTGGTCGAAGCGGCCCGGCAGGCCGTTGCCGAAGGCGGTGCCCTGCGGTTCCCAGTGGACCAGGTCGGCGGAGGTGGCCCGGCCGTAGGAGGTCTCCATGCGCAGGTGGTCGAACTCGGCTGTCCACGGGCCCTGCAGGTGCAGCACGGTGTAGGTGCCGTCCGCTTGGGGCAGGAGGTCGAAGTCGTTCACGCAGAGGCCGGGCGGCGCGTATCGCATGGACAGGTCCTGTCTGCCGACAGTCGCACTCAAACGTGTGCGCTGTTCTCTGGCTGGTGGGAGTTCCTCTGAGAGTCAGCCGAAGTAAAACTGAACGCAAACGCTTGCGCAACCGGGTGGACGGGTTTACGGTCTCGTCACTCCCCCTCACGCCGACGTGCCGCCGGACCCCGGCCACGCGGTGTGCACCCGTTCAAGGAGCGTTCCGTGACGGTCAGCATCACCGATGTCGCCGAGGCCACCGGGGTCTCGGCGTCCACCGTGTCCCGCGCCCTGCGCGGCCGTCCCGGAGTGTCGGAGGAGATGCGGGCGCGGATCGTCGCGGCCGCCGCCGAACTGGGCTACACCGCCTCGCGCTCGGCCTCCAGCCTGGCCAGCGGGCGCACCCACACCATCGGCGTCGTCGTCCCGTACGTCGGCCGCTGGTTCTTCGGCACCGTGCTGGACGCGGCTGAGAGGGTCTTCAGCGCCGCCGGCTACGACGTCCTGCTGTACAACCTCGGCTCACCGGAGGTGCGCAAGCGCTTCTTCACCAAGCTGCCGATCCGCAAGCGGGTCGACGCCGTGCTGTCCCTGCTGATCCCGGGCCCGGAGGAGGCCGCCGCCCTGCGCTCCCTCGACGTGCCACTGGCGACCACGGTCGGCGGCGCCCGGCCCGGTTTCACGGTGGTCGGCATCGACGACCGGGGCGGGGCGGAGAGCGCCGTACGGCACCTGGTGAACCTCGGCCACCGCCGGATCGGCATGATCTCCGGGGCCAGCGAGCCGCTGCACTGGACCACGCCCCTCGACCGCCGGCAGGGCTACCTGGACGTGCTGGCCGACGCCGGGATCGAGCCCGACCCCGCCCTGGAGGCGGACGGCGGTTACACGGTCGAGGGCGGCGAACGGGCCATGACCGGGCTGCTGGCGCTGCGCCACCCGCCGACCGCCGTGTTCGCCCAGTCCGACGAGATGGCGATGGGCGCCCTGCGCGCCCTGCGCCGGCACCGGCTGAGGGTTCCGGAGGACGTGTCCGTCGTCGGCTTCGACGATCACGAGCTGTCCGAGGTCGTCGGGCTGACCACCGTGGCCCAGCCGGTCGCGGCCCAGGGCCGGGAGGCGGCCCGGCTGCTGCTGGCGCGGCTGGACGACCCGGACGCCGGGCCGCCGCACCCCGTCGAGATGCCCCTCCGCTTCGTCCTCCGCGAGACCACCGCTCCGCCGCACAGCCGCCGGCAGCGGTAGCCCAACCGCCTCGTCGACCACCCGCTTCCGGAGGGCCGTTCCCGCCCCCGGTCCCACCGTCCGCACACCCACCGCACACCGCTCGGAGGCACCACCATGACCAACGGAACCAGAAGGCACCGTCGTACGGGCCTGACCGCCCTCGCCCTGCTGCCGCTGGCCGCGCTGGCCGCCTGTGGCGGCGGGGGCGGCGCCGGCGACACCTCCGCCGAGGAGGGCAGCGGCAAGGGCACCGTCAGCGTCTGGGCCCACCAGGGCCAGGCGAGCGAGACGGCCGCGCTGCAGAACGCCGTGAAGACCTTCAACTCCTCGCAGAGCGACGTCAAGGCCGAGCTGAAGCTGATCCCCGAGAACGACTACACGAAGACCATCACCGCCACCGACCCCGCCGAACTGCCGGACGTGCTGGAGTTCGACGGCCCGACGATGGCGAACTTCGTCTACAACGGCAAGCTCGCCCCGGTCGACGACCATGTCTCCGCCAAGACCCTCGACAACGCCACCGACGCCGTCAAAGCCCAGGGCGAGATCGACGGCAAGCACTACGGCCTGGGCATGTTCGACGCCGGGCTCGGCATGTACGCCAACAAGAAGCTGCTGGACTCGGCCGGCGTGA
This sequence comes from Streptomyces sp. NPDC050388, assembly GCF_040655635.1. Taxonomy (NCBI): domain Bacteria; kingdom Bacillati; phylum Actinomycetota; class Actinomycetes; order Kitasatosporales; family Streptomycetaceae; genus Streptomyces; species Streptomyces sp. NPDC050388. Next base: position 28,750 of record NZ_JBFAKH010000078.1, on the reverse strand, counting down.
AGTACCCGACGCGGGTGGACGACGCCTGGACGGCCGAGGAGTTCGGCAAGGCGCTCGAGGCGCTGAAGGCCGAGGACTCCGACGGCAAGGTCCTCGACATATCGGAGCAGTACGGCCTGGCCACGGAGTGGGGCACCTTCGGCTTCTCCCCGATCCTCTGGTCGTCCGGCGGAGCCCTGTTGAAGGACGGCAAGGCGGAGGGCGCCCTCGACAGCCCGAAGGCCGTCGCCGCGATGAAGACCTTCCAGTCCTGGAAGACGTACGTCGACCCCAACACCGACGGCAACGCCTTCGCCAAGGGCAAGGTGGCGCTGAGCTGGGTCGGCCACTGGATGTACCCCGCCTACAGCGAGGCCCTCGGCGACGACCTCGTCGTCCTGCCGCTGCCCGACTTCGGCAACGGCCCCAAGACCGGGCAGGGCTCGTGGGCCTGGGGCATCGGCGCCGGCAGCAAGAACGGCAAGGCCGCCGGCACCTTCCTGGACTACCTGCTGAATGACGCCAACGTCGGCGCGATGACGAAGGTCAACGGCGCGGTGCCCGCCACCAGGACCGCGCTCGCCAAGAGCGAGCTGTACAAGGAGGGCGGTCCGCTCCAGCTCTTCGCCGACCAGCTCGCCCGGCCCTGCGGCGACAGCGACATCGGCGCCTCCTGCGTCGCCGCCACCCGGCCGGTGACCGCCGGATATCCCACGGTCACCGCCAAGTTCAACACCGCCCTGAACTCGATCTACGGCGGCGCCGACCCGGAGGAAGCCCTGCGCAAGGCCGCCCGGGCCATCGACCGGGACTTCACCGACAACGCCGGCTACGAGATCCCGTAACCCGCAGGACGCATCGGCCGGGGCGGGCCGTCGGCGACGTACCGACCGCGCCCGCCCCCGCCGGGAAGAGGAACCCTCCCGTGAAAACCGTGGAACCCGCGCACGCCGCGGCCCCTGGCCGGGCGCAGGCCGGCTCGTCCGCGCCCTCCGCGAAGCCCTCGCGTCCCTCGCGCGGCAACCGTGACCGGCTGCACGGGCTGCTGATGTCCGCCCCGGCCGTCGGCGGGCTGATCGCCTTCGTCGGCATCCCGTTCGGCTACGCCGTGGTGCTCTCCTTCTACAACGTCCGCCTCGGCTCCCCGCTGGAACCCGCCTTCTTCGGCGTGGAGCACTACCGGCGGCTGTTCACCGACCCCGACCTGTCCGGCCCGTTCCTGCGGGCGCTGCTGAACAACCTGACCTTCGCCGCCGTCGTCGTACCGCTCCAGACCGGCCTCGCGCTGGCGCTGGCGATCCTGCTCAACCGCAAGCTGAAGGCCATCGGCCTGTTCCGGTCCTTCTTCTTCATGCCGGTGGTCTTCCCGATGGCGCTGGTCGCCGTGATCTGGCGGCTGATCCTCGCCCGCAGCGAGCAGGGCATGCTCAACTCCTTGCTCGACGCGGTGACGTTCGGCAACTGGGGCGCCTTCGACTGGCTCGGCGACGGCCTCACCGCGATGGGCTCGATCATCGTGCTGTCGGTGTGGCAGGGCGTCGGCTTCCAGATGGTCATCCTGCTGGCCGGCCTCCAACAGATCCCGGGCGAGCTCTACGAGGCCTCCCAGCTCGACCGGGCCTCGCGCTGGCAGCAGTTCCGGCACGTCACCCTGCCCGGCATCCGCGGCACCCTCGTCTTCGTCGCGATGCTGACCTCGGTGCTGTCCTTCCGGGTCTTCGACCAGGTGTACATCCTCATCCGCGGCGGCGGCCTGGACGAGGACGCCACCCGGACCGTGATGTACCAGGCCGTCACCACGGCCTTCGACCAAAACGACATCGGGCAGGCCTCGGCCGTCACGGTGGTGTTCTTCCTGATCGTCGTCGCCCTGACGATCGTCCAGCGCCGCGTCGTCCGGCCCGACCACGAGGACTGACTGCCCCATGGCCATGACCCGTACGCCCGTACGCCGCGTCCTCGACTACACCGTCCTGAGCGTCCTGGCGTTCGTCTTCGCCCTGCCCGCGCTCTACCTCTTCCTCGGCAGCCTCAAGCCGTCCGACGAGGTCCTGAACGGCCTGTCCGGCTTCCTGCCCACCCACCTCTCCTTCGACAACTACGCCGCCGTCCTCGACAGCCTCAGCTCCGACAGCACCGGCTACTTCTGGCAGTTCATGGGCGTGTCCGTGCTGCTGTCGTTCGTGGTGGTGACGGGCGGACTGATCGTCAACTCGATGGCCGCGTACGGGCTCACCCGGCTGAAGTGGCGCGGGCAGAAAGCAGTGTTCACCCTCGTCCTGCTGCTGATGCTGATCCCGTTCGAGTCGGTGGCGGTGCCGCTGTTCTACATGTTCAACGGCCAGCGCAACACCCTGTACATCCAGGCGTTGCCGTTCGTCGCCAACGCCTTCGCCGTCTACCAGTTCCACACGTTCTTCCGGAAGATCCCGCCGAGCATCGAGGAGGCGGCCCGGCTGGACGGCGCGGGGCCCTGGCGCACGTTCTTCGCGATCATCGTGCCGATGTCCAGGCCGGTGTTCGCCTCGGTCGCGATCCTCACCTTCCTCATCCAGTGGGGTTCCTTCCTGTGGCCGGTGCTGATGGTGTCCGACCCGTCGGTGCGTCCCCTCCCCCTGGAGATGAGCGTCTTCCAGGGGCAGCAGCCCCCGGACTGGGGCCAGATCCTCGCCTTCGGCGTCCTGCTCGTCCTGCCGGTCCTTGTCGTCTTCGCCTTCTTCCAGCGCTGGTTCGTCCAAGGGGTCGCCAGTTCCGCCGTCAAGGGCTGACCGCACTCGTACGGGGCGGCGGCGAGGGCTCGGAACTCCTCGTCGCCGTCCCGCACGGGGCCGCGTCGGCCCACACTGGTTCTACGGCAGCGGCGGATGGGCGTTCTCCATCAGCTCCTGGAACCGGGCGGAGAAACAGTGTCCGGCGATCGGGGCGTCGGGCAGCGCTTCCGACGTGTTGTTCCGCGGGTTACCGGTGTACGTGGGGTCGCACATCCGGTCGAAGCCCTTGCCCTCGTCATTCGGTAGGGCTTCGTCCGACCCGTCGGACTCGCCCGGGGGCTTCATCCACACGTAGGCGTCGATCCCGGGCTCCGGGGACGCCTGGGGCCACTCGCCGAGTCCGGCTCCCGACTGGTTGCACCAGTTGCCGATGTGGATGCGGCGGTCGTAACGGCCACCGGGGCCCTGGCGGTACAGGAACTACTCCTCACCGACCCGCGCCAACCGCAGCTGTGCCCTTCCCACAGGCGAGACCGCCGGCTGCGCCTCGCCCGCAACGCGCACAGGGGTACGCGCGCGTTGCGGGCCACTGCACGGGGCGCGCGAGTGGGTGGTGCTCAGAGTGCTGGTTGAGCAGCCGGATCGCGGGGCTGATCGACTCAGCCGCCGCTCTTACGCCTGAACGACCGCTGGCTCGCAGCCGGGCCGTGCGCCGCACGCACCTTCGACGCATTCGGGTGGGCGGCACCATCGGCGGCGGCCGCCTGCGCACCGCGCTTGCGCGCCAGGGCCTCGCGGAACTTGCGCTTGAGGTCGTGGTTGCCGTCGCTGTCCGGCGCCAGAGGAGAGGTCTCGGGGGCGGCCGGCTCCGAACCTTCCGTAGGTACGGGCTCTGCGGTCATGGTGACCTCCTGGGTTCGGGGGTGGGCCAGCACAGCTTGTCATGCCGGGAGCAGTGCGGGGCACCGGCACCATCATCCTGCTCCGTTTCGGCGGGTATCCCTCTCGCGGCCGAGGACGTTCGCTCCGTAGGCGGGGGGGCGCAGGACGGGCTTCGGGCCGGGCCGCGGGTTGTCGATCCCGTGGCCAGGAGATTCGCTGCCAGGGCAACGCCTCTCAGCCGTTGCGACGCACGAGGGCGGCCTTGCGGGCCTCGGCGAGCTTGCGGGCCTCGCCGGCCTTTCGGGACTTGCCGCCGGCGCCGCGGGAGGTGTCCTTGCTGGTGCCGAGGCCGCGGAAGGGAGCATTGGTGTTCTTGGGCCGGGGGACGGCGGGCCCGCCGTCGAGCGGGGTGCCGGGGGGAGCCTTGGCGCCGGTGATCCGGCTCAGCTCCGCCTCACCCGAGCGCACCTTGGTGACGGTCGCCTCGATGCCGGCCTCGGCCATCATTCGGCTCGTCTCGCGGCGCTGGCCCGCCAGCACGAGCGTGACCACGCTGCCGGACTCACCGGCGCGGGCGGTGCGGCCCGCCCGGTGCACATAGTCCTTGGGGTCGGTGGGCGGGTCGACGTTGACCACGAGATCGAGGTCGTCGACGTGCAGGCCACGGGCCGCGACATTGGTCGCCACCAGAACGGTGATCTGGCCGTTCTTGAACTGCGCCAGGGTCCGCGTGCGCTGTGGCTGGGACTTTCCGCTGTGCAGGGCCCCGGCGTGCACCCCGCTGGCCCGCAGATGCCGGGTGAGCTGGTCGACGGCGTGCTTGGTGTCGAGGAACAGCAGTACGCGGCCGTCGCGGGCGGCGATCTCCGTGGTGACGGCGTAGCGGTCAGGGCCGTGGACGACCAGAACGTGGTGCTCCATCGTCGTGACCGTGTCCGCGGACGGGTCGACCGAGTGGACGACGGGGTCGTGGAGGTAGCGGCGGACCAGCTGATCGACGTCGTGATCGAGAGTGGCCGAGAAGAGCATCCGCTGACCGTCGGGGTGCACCTGGTCGAGCACGTCGACAACCTGCGGCAGGAATCCCAGGTCGCACATCTGGTCGGCCTCGTCCAGCACGGTGATCCTTACCCGTCCCAGGCGGCAGGCGTTGCGCTCGATCAGGTCGTGCAGGCGTCCGGGGGTGGCGACGACCACCTCGGCTCCCTGGCGCAGCTCGGCGACCTGCCGGCCGATCGACATGCCGCCGACGACCGTGGCCATCCGCAGCCGCAGTGCCTCGGCGTACGGCGCCAGCGCCTGGGTGACCTGTTGGGCCAGCTCGCGGGTGGGCACAAGGATCAGAGCGAGGGGCTGCTTCGGCTCGGCGCGCCGCCCGGCCGTACGGGTCAGCAGCGGCAGGCCGAAGGCGAGCGTCTTGCCCGATCCGGTGCGCCCGCGCCCCAGGACGTCGCGCCCCTCCAGGGCATCGGGCAGTGTGGCGGCCTGGATCGGAAAGGGTTCGCGCACCCCGAGTCCGCTCAGTGTCCGCAGCACCTCCACCGGCAGTTCCAGACCGGCGAAGGAGACGGCCGGGGGCAGCGCCGGGGTCGTGGCCTCGGGCTGGGCAGGACCGCCGTGAGCGATGCCGGAGTCATCGGGGTGCTTCATGAACAGCCTTCCGCAGAGGAACGTACCGAGGAAGGCCCGGCAGGATTGAACAGCCCACGCACCAGCGGAACCGAACAGGCAGAATCGCCCGCCGCGACGACCACGCAAACGCATGAGATTAACACAAGGCATAACATCGCGCCGTGATACCGATCACCCCTCCCTCGTCGATGACCCGACGCAGCACGACAGCCCTTCCGGCATACCTGGCCCGGGTCCCCGACTCACCGAGATCCGCCGATGCATCGCCGGGGTGGCCACCCCACACACTTGCCTGCAAAAGGGGCTCGCGCCCGGCGCGATCGTGACCGCCTGAGACGGCATCGCGAACGGCCGGAGTTGCGATCCTCGGTCCCGCAGAAGGCAAGCGCGCCCGTCCAGTCCACCACGGCGGGCGGTTTGTCGTTCTACCGCACAGTGTGCGGGCTCCCGTCCCACTGGACCGGTATCGGTCGGTGGCCACCACACAGAGGAGAGTGAGTGATTGCAGCAGCTCGCCTTTCTTCCCACCTCCTGATCGGTGCGGGTTCGGGCGGCCACGCAGCCCGAGGAACCGCATCGTCCAAGATCCGGCCGTTCCCGGGCCGGCGATCCCGCCAAAGCTCAGAGCGGCACCGTCCACGCTGGTCAGCGACGTGTGCCCCCTGTACCACCAGCAGGATGACGTTCCGCCGGCAAGCTTGGTGACCGGCAGCAAGGCAACCGTGCACCGAAAGTGGTGACGGCCTCTTCGGGACCACGCCGAGCCCAACTGTGGGCAGCCATAACCACATCGGAATCCTGGAGCCTTCCCGAAGCAACTGGCTCCAGTTCAAGGTGTAAGAGACTCTCCGCCCGCTCCCCGACCCCTTGGAATTGATCATCTGGTACTCCAGCAGGACTTCGACGTTTTGCCTGCTCAGAGGCTGCGCGTGGTGAGTTTAGTGGGCCGGTGGCCCGTCAGGGGCGGTCTTCACGGGGCCGCCCCTCGATCGTGTGCAGCCGGCGCTGGTAGTGACAGCAGCGGGCGACGGCTTGGCGCTCCCGGCGCCAGATGGACCAGTTCGAGGCGTGAGCGCGGGCCGAGCACCATGGCGGACGTGGGTGAGGGCGGCCAGTTGCCCGGAGCCGTCGGATCTCTGCCACGGTGAGGTCGACCAAGGTGCGGGAACCGTTTCTGCAGCCCCCTTTGAAGCGGCGGCGGCCGCCATCGCGGCCAGGAAGGCGTGGGCGAGCACGGCCAGGGTGATGTGCCGGTACCAGCCGATGTAGCGGCGGACCTCGTACTGGTCCGGACCGCACTCGTTCTTCGCGGCCTGTGAACACTCCTCGATCGCCCAGCGCATCCCGGCGATCTGCACCAACTGTTCCACAGTCGTGTCGGGTTGGGCGTATGCGAGGTAGTAGGCGATCTCGTCGGGCCGGGCGATGCCGCGGCGGGCCAGTGCCCACCGTCGGCGGACCTGGTTCTCGTCCTGGTAGTCGTACTCCGCGACGGCGGGCAGTCGGATGGCCGCCCGGTCGTAGACGCGCGGTCCCTTGACGCCGTCCCCGCACGAGATCCGTTCCCAGGCGTCAGCGAGGGCCTGGGCGAACAGCCAGTCGATGCGTGGACAGCCCACGCTGAACTGGGACTTGGGCACCGCCAGGACGTAGCCGAGGCCGGACTGTTCCAGCAGGCGCCGGAAGCGTCCTTCCTGTCCGTAGGCCGAGTCCGCGGTGACTCAGGCGAAGGGCAGGTCGGAGGCAAGGGCCCGCAGCACCAAGGCCTTGGCGAGGTCACCCTTGGTGTGGAAGTCCCGCTCGTCGGGGATCTTCGCCGCGCGGTCGGCCGCGCCGCTCTTTCACCGCCACCCACAGCAGCAGCACGCCGAGCGCCAGGTCGAGCGCACCGCCCCAGTCGGCCGGCTGCCCCTGGTCGCTCGGGCCGTCGCCGCCGGAGACCAGCAGCACGATCGTGCCGACCAGGGCCAGGCCCAAGGCCCAGCCCAGGAGCAGCGCCGGTCCGTTGGAGCGCGCCCTGGGGGTGGCGAGCATCAGCACCACACCGATGATCGGGAACGCGCTCAGCGCCACGGCGACGCCGTAGGGAAGAATCTGACCGATCGCCTCACCCACGGCCGCCTACCTCACGCCGGTTCGATCTCGCCCGGCCGCCAGCTCTTGTCGAACCAGCTTTCGAGCGGGCCGTAGAGCCGCATCATCACGAAGAATCCCTTGCCCGGTACGGTCTGAATCCAGTTCGCCTCCTGGCCCTCCGGCGCGGTGGGGCCGAAGTGGATGACCGTGTCGCCGTTGCTCTCGGCCCGGACGCCTTCCGACTGGCTGTTGACGCTCGGGTAGGGGTGGTCCGTGCGCAGCAGCGACCGGGTCTGGGGGTCGTAGGCGTTGACGGCCCAGAAGTTTTTCACCGGGATGCCGCTCGGCAGAGTGAGCGTGTAGTGCCGTCCGCCGTCGAGCCACTCGCCCGTGGAGTCCTCCGCCGTGTAGGCGTACTGCGATCCGGTGCCGACGGGCGCCGTCACCATCGCCGGCGAGGAGGCGGTCGCGAAGTAGTAGAACACCGCCCGGGAGTCCAGCAGGCGGGCGCCCTCCGCCGACAGGAACTCGTAACTGCGGGTGGGGAACGGGGTCTTCCACGACCTGTCGGGGTAGTGGTAGAAGCCCGGGTCACGTGGCTTGAAGGCCAGTGTCCGTACGATGCCCGAGGCGATCCTGGCGGCGGTGTCGAGGATCGAGCGCATACGGTCGTCCGGCTGGAAGGGCTTGCCGCGCACGATGCCGAGCGCGGCGAGCTGACCGGCGCGCTCGGGGTCGAGCGACTCGGCCGGCTCTGCCTGGACGATGGTGTCGATCTCCTCGAAGAAGGAGAAGTCGTTGGCGTGGATCGTGTTGAAGTCCGATTCCGCCCAGTTGATGAAGTTCTGCTCGGGCCGGTCCGCCGCGGCTGAGAGCGGGTAGATCCGTGCCGTGAGCAGGCTCTCCGTGCCCCCCAGTGCGCGCAGCAGCACCCAGGAGCCGTATGTCGCCGGTCGCACGACGAAGTAGTTGTCGGGAACGTCACCTTCGTAGCCCGGAGGCAGGAAGAGGTACTTGCCTCCTTCTCCCTTGTCGGGCCCGGCGATGCCCATGTCGGTGACGTAGCGCTGCCACATGTCGTCGACGACGCACAGCGAGGTCCCCGGCGCTTCGATCACGGTGGGACCGTCCTCGTCGAGCGCCAGGAAGGTCATCCCGTAGGTGGTTTCCGTGTTGCCCGTGAGCACCACTGGTGCCGAGGTGCATCGCGGGGCCGTGTAGCCGATGGTGCGGGAGTCGATGCCGATGCTCCGCAGTCCGCGTCGCATCGCCACCATGGAGGCGCCGGGTACGCAGTTGAGGAACGCCTCGATCCCGCGCAGCAGATCCAGCGTGTCGTAGCTGCGGGTGACCGCGTCGGGCAAGGGCATGCCGTCGAAGAAGTCCAACGTTCCGAAGACCGTCTCCAGCCGATCCGGGCAGATGATCGACGCGAGGGTCTCGGGTGGTGTGCCCGGGCTGGGGGCGTCACTGACGTGGGGCACTGGGTTCCTCCTGAGTGGGTCGTTCCTTGAGAACCACGTTCCAGTCGTCCTTCACGCCGACCGTCGTCCAGCCGGACCTCTCGGCCGTCGCGCGTGCCCGCTCCGCGCAGTCGGTGTAGGCGTACTCCCGAACGTCGTCGTGGACGACGAGCAGGGCGAACCTCGCGGACCGGAGCAGTTCGACGTCCACGTCGTCGTTGCCGGCCGGTACGGGCAAGGACGTCCTCCGGTTTGCCGGGCCCGAGCGCGACCGGGCCGTGCGGGGTCGCCCGGCGGACCAGCGCGCCGTCCCGGTAGGCGAACTCCGGGGCCGAGCCGATGACGTTCTCCCCGGGCAGGCCCCAGGTGTCCTCGCAGATCACCCGCATGAAGTCGCGCCCGCCGCCCGAGCAGACGAACAGCCGCCAGCCGTACGCCCTGAGGTGGTCGAACAGCTCCAGCATCGGCTGGTGGACGAGACCGGAGTACGGCACGCCGAAGCGCTCGTGGCGCCAGGACGTCAGGTACCGGGCGGCCTCAGCCTCGTACCGGGCGAGCGTGGTGCCTTCCCAGGCCGATCCGACGGTCTCCACCATCGACGCCACCGCGTCGGGGTCCTGTTCGTCCAGCGCGCGGAAGTACGACTCGTCCCGGTCGACGATCGCCCGGTAGGGCCGGTCGCGGGCCAGCGACGGGTCCGCCTCCAGCCGCGCGGCCAGCTTCCCGAGGACGAACGCCGTCTGCACCGGCGCGGGCTTCTCGACCCCCAGGGTTCCGTCGTTGTCGAACACGACGACCCGGTCCATCGGCGCGTCGAAGCCCGGCGAGCCTTCCGCCGCCGCGGACATCACGAAGTCGACGATCGCCCGCTTCGCGGCACCGTCGTTCCAACTCCCCAGCGGGGTCGTGCCCATGCACCTCACCGTCCGGACCGTCGTACCTCCGAAGCGCTGTCGGGCGAGGTCAATCCACCGCCTCGATCTCGCCCGGCTGCCAGGTCTTGTCGAAGAACGGCTGCAGCGGGCTGTAGAGCCGCAGGACCACGAACCATCCCCGGCCCGGCGTGGTCTGGATCCAGTTGCCCTCCGGCACGCCGTCGGGCCGGTCGGGCCCGAAGTGCACCGTGGTCGTACCGTCCGGGCCGGGGACCGCTGCCGGGGTGGGATAGGCCTGGCTGCCGGCCCGGGGAAACCGTTGCGGGGTGTCGAGCATCGACCGCGTCTGGTTGTCGTAGACGGTGACCGACCAGAACCGGGCGGCGGGAATGTCCGGCGGAAGTACCAGTCGGTAGTACCTGCCGCCGTCGAGGGCCCGGCCCTACTGATCCGCCAGGGAGAACAGGTACTGTGAGCCGACGCCGGGCAGCGGCGCCGTGAACGCCGGGCTGATGCCCACGCCCAGGTACCACCACCAGGACCGCAGGTTGAGTTTCCGGGCGCCGTCGTTCGGGCGGGGCTCGACGCCCCTGTCGGTGATGTCCGCGGGCGGGGCCAGGAACTCGTGGCCGGACACGAGCAGGCCGTTGAGCCACCGGGAGGAGGCACCGTAGTAGTGCGCCCCCTCGGCCGGACGCGGACGGCAGGCGAGGGTGCGGGCCGTGGCGTTGCCGACCGCGGCCGCCTCGGTGAGGATCTCCCGCATCCGCGCGTCCGGCTCGAAGGGCCTGCCCTTGACGATGCCGACCGCGGCCAGAGCACCGGCGATCTCGGGGTCGAGCGCCTCGGCCGGCTGGTCGTGCACGAGCTCGCTCGCGAAGTCGAAGTACGTCGCGTCCCCGGGCGGAACCGTGTTCACGGGAAGCCCTGAGCCCTCGACGAAGCGCGGCGGGTCGGGCCTGTGCAGCGCGGCGGTCCAGGTCTGGGCGGTCCACGGCAGCGGCGGGGCCGTGCCACCGGTGACGATCTCCCCGATGCTGGTCCCGTAGAACCCGGGGACGTAGCGGTAGAGGTGCAGGCCCTCCTTGACCCGCTCGACCGCCGGCTTCGGGTCATCGTCCTCCAGGAAGGCCCGACCACCCAGGATGAGCCGCGTGGTGCGGGTCCGGAGCGTGAAGAACCCGCCCTCGGGAACAGGGCCCTCATGACCGGGTGGCACGAAGAGGTACTTGCCGCCTGCTCCGCGATCCGGACCGGCCATGCCGGGGTCCGCGACCCAGCGGAACCACATGTCGTTGAGGAAACAGAGGGCCAGGGGCGGCACTTCCACCACCAGCGGGCCCTCGGTCAGGTCGAGGAAGGTCAGGAAGTAGACGGTGTCCGCGTTCCCGGTCAGCACGAGCGTCTTGGGATCCATGAACTCCGAGAAGAGCAGGACGTCGTGGTCCTGGATCCCGGCCTCCAGGAATCCCCGGCGGGCCGCCCACAGACTGACGCCGGAATACGCGTCGAGGAACGCGCTGACCGCGCGCACGTGGCCCACATGGTCGTAGACCCGGTTCGCGGTCTCCTCGGTGGGCACACCCAGCGGGAATTCCAGAGTGCCCAGGTGGGTCTCGACCCGCTCGGGAGTCGAGACCGACTCCATGGCCTGGGGTGAGATCTGTGCGGTGCGCTGCAAGGGATCGCTCCGTTCTCGGGAAGAGGCCGCCCTGTCGACCATGTGCCTTACCTACCGCAGACCACCACCGCACCTGGGCCATCGGAGGGCCTTCGAGTGGAGGGGTGCGTGGTTCGGCCTACGGCGGGGCACGGCTGAACGACGCCCGGCAAGACCGTCACCGTGTCGTTCCTCGCCCCGGGGCCGGCGGGTCCCGTTCCCGGCCGCCACGTGGTCCCCACCGGCCGACTGCGCCTTGATCGTCAGACTCACCGTGACCAGCGTGATCGACGCGGTGGGGAGACCGCACCGGGCGAGGGCCGTGGTGCCCACCAGCTTGGGCAACGCCTTCTGCGACGGCCGGAGCGCGAGAACCCCGTGGACGGAAACCAACGGCTTGGTCCGCTGAGACGCAGCCGCATCCTGGCCGGAGGCCCTGGCGGCGCCGGGCCGGGTCACTCCCTCGCGGCCCGAAGGTCAGCAACGCCAGGACGCGGCCGCGCCCGATGCTGACTGTTTGCTGACCTCAGCCCGGCAATCACGCCTCTGACCTGTGGGAATGACCAAGCGTTAGATCTTGGACTTGAACGGAGTACGCAGCACTTTGGACTCCTGGAATCCGGAAGGCTCCGGTGGTGACGCCGGCTGGGACAGCCGGACGCGTCGGCGCCGCCGACCTCGGAGCCTGCACCGCGAAGCGTCTGCCCACGGCCCACGCGCCCGCCGTATCGTCCCGCTACCCGATGATGCGGGCCACCTCCTCCGCCCGGTCCTTGACGAAGTAGTGGCCGCCGCCCGGGATGACCTCCAGGCTCACCTCGCGGGCGAACCGTTCCCAGGCGCGGTAGCCGCGTTCATAGCCTTCCGTGGCCGCATCCGCATCACCGATGATCACACGGACCGGTGTACGCAGCGGTTCCCGCCCGGCGGACGCCTCACGCAGGAGCTCGGCCCCCTGTGCCATGTCGTGACGGACGACAGCCAGGACACGCCGGATGTCCTCCTGATCGAGGGCGCCCGCGAAGCCGCCGAGTCCGCTCAGGGAGGCATAGAGCTCGTCGTCGTCCCCGACCTCGCGTGCCTGAGACAGGGGCAGGGCAGCTCCCAGGTACACAGAAGCCAAGGGCGCTCCACGGTCCTCCAGTTGCCGGGCGACGGCCAGGGTCAGACCGGTGCCCACGCAGTGGCCGTAGGGCGTGACGGGGACGCCATGGACGGCGGACTGGATTCGAACGATCTCTTCCACCAGATGGTCGCGTGCCTGGGCCCAGCCGACCAGGGGCTCCTCGGGCCGCACGGGGTCGTGCCCGGGCAACGCGGCGGACCACAGAGCCGTTCCGGGCGGGAGATGCGCCGCGAGCGCCTGGTAGGCGGTGGCGCTGCCGCCACCGTACGGGATGCCGATCACGACCCGTCGGATCCGCTGCCCGTCGTCCGCGACGAGCCGGTGCAGCCACCTCCCGTCCGCTGCGTCCTGCCCTGCCGCGCGCAGCCGACCGGCGAGTTGACGCGGGGTGGGGTACGTGAACACATCGACCACGGACAGTCGGCCATGACCCACGTTCCGGGCGAGCGTGACCGCCTTGAAGGAGTCGCCTCCACTGTCGAAGAAGTCGTCGTCGATGCCGGCATCGGGGACGCCCGGCAGTTCTTGCCACACCTGGACGACGGTGCGCTCCAAGGCGTCGCGCGGCGGTACGGCAGGGGCAGTACGGTGCGGGGACGCTACGGGGGCGGGGAGGGCGGCAACGTTCAGCTTTCCGTTGCCCGTCAGCGGGATCGCGTCGAGCGGCACGATGGCCGCGGGGACCATGTAGGACGGGAGGCGTTCGCGCAGCCACTCGCGCAGCGCGGCCACATCGGGGACGCAACCAGGGGCGGGCACCACACAGGCGGCCAGCACCGCGTCACCCACCGCGTCCCGGCGCACGATGGCCTGGGCGTCGGCCACGGCCGCGTGCTCGCACAGCGTCGCCGCTATTTCCCTCGGTTCGATGCGGAAACCGCGCAGCTTGATCTGGTCATCGCTGCGCCCGAGGTATTCGAGCCGGCCCCCCGGCATCCACCGAGCCAAGTCCCCCGACCGATACAGCCGGCCTCCCTCGATGTCGAAGGGATTCGCGATGAAGCGTTCCGCGGTCAGCTGCGGGCGGTTGAGACAACCGAGCACCAGCTGCCTGCCGGCCACGTACAACTCCCCGGTCACCCCCGGCGCGACGGGCTGGAGGCCGCCATCGAGCACGTACACCTCCAGGCCGGGAAGCCCGACCCCGATCACGCTGCCCTGGCCGCTCTCTGCCAGACTCCGGTCGAGCACGCTGTGGGGGACGTGGACGGTGGTCTCCGTGCTCCCGTACATGTTGACCAGCACGGGCGCGTCGTCCGCATGTACGTCGTACCACTCGGTGAGCCGGCCCACGTCCAGCGCCTCGCCGCCGAATATCACGTAACGCAGCATGAGTTGCCGGCTCAGAACCGGCCAGGTCGGCGGGACGACCGGACACGATGTTGCCGAAGGCCACATCGGTGCGGCCGGTCATCGCCGACAGCACCACGGACCATCCGACCTGGACGATCGTGTTCAGGGTGACGCCCCACTCCCGCGCGCACCGGTTGAGTGCCGCCGTGGTCTCCTTGTCCAGATCGGCGAAGACCTGCTCGGGGACCACGGTCGTGCGGCTGCGGTCGGGGGCCAGCAGGGTGGGCTCGGCAAAGCCCTCCAGCGCCCCGCGCCAGGCGCGCTCGGAGGCGTCCCGGTCGCGTTCGGCCAGCCAGCGCAGGTAGTCGCGGTACGGGCGCACCCGGGGCAGCCCCGGTCGTCACCGCCCTGCCGGTACAGCACCAGCAGCTCGCGCAGCAGCACCGGCAGCGACCAGCCGTCCCACAGGATGTGGTGGTTGGTCATCACGAACCGGAACCGGCCCGCGGCCAGGCGGATCAGCATGAACCGCACCAGCGGCGGGCGGCGCAGGTCGAAGCGCGCCCACCGGTCCGCCTCCACCAGCTTCGCGGCCGCCGCCCCGGCATCCTCCGCGCCCGAGACGTCCTCGGCGCGCCACGGCACCGTCACCGACCGCGCCACCACCTGCGACCACTCACCCGACTTCCGCTGGCCGAACCCGGCCCGCAGGTTCGCGTGCCGGCGCAGCAGCACGGCGGCCGCCTCCCGCAGACACGCCCGGTCGACGTCACCCTCGAGGTCGAACACCATCTGCGCGGTGTAGACGTCGGGACCGGCGTCGTCGTAGACGCTGTGGAAGATCATCCCGTGCTGGAGCGGGGCCGGGGGGAGAACGTCCTCCAGGCCGGGGGTCTCGGCCTCCAGCTCCTCCAGATCGGCCTGGGTCACCGTCGCGTCGAGGACGTCGGTGGGGGTGAGTCCGCCGGCGCCGGGACGACGGGTGTGCCGGGCGATGCCGGCCGGTGCCTCGGCCCACAGGTCGGCCAGCTCGCGGACGCTGTCCCCGCTGATCAGGCGCGGGATCCAGCTCCAGTGCGCCCTCAGGGGCACGCCGGTTCCGTCGTCCTCGGCGACGGCGTTGACGTCGATGGGGTGTCCGACAGGGGTGTGGGGACCGGGACCGGCCACACCGGCAAGCAGCGGGTTCCAGGCATCGGTGTCCGTCGTGGAGACCGTGAACCGGCCCAGGTAGTTGAACCCGATCTGCGGCGGCGGACACCCCGCAGCACGGCCGCGGTCTCCGGATTGAGATAGCGCAGCATGCCGAACCCGGCCCCCCGGTCCGGGGTTGCACGCAGCTGCTCCTTCACCCGCTTGATCGCCGCACCGACCACCGGACCGCCGGCGACCACCTCGTGCCACGCCGCGGGACCGGCCTCCACCCGGACCGGATACGCGGCACCGCCGCGGTCAGCGGCAGCCGGTCCGCCGTCCGCGCGCCGATCGCGTCGGACAGCTCGGCGACCGTCGGGGGGGTCGAAGACATCGCGGATCGCCACCTCCTCGCTCAGCGCCGCACGCAGCCGCGACACCAGCCGGGTCGCCAGCAGCGAGTGACCGCCGAGCTCGAAGAACCCGTCGTCGATGCCGACTTCGTCGACGCCGAGGACGTCGGCGAACAGCCCGCACAGGATCTCCTCGCGGGGGTTGCGGGCGGGCCGTGACGAGGGCCGGGAGGCCGGGCCGGGGACCGGCAGCGCCTTCTGGTCGATCTTCCCGTTGGGGGGCAGGAGGAAGCCGTCGCAGAGGGCTCCTGGGCACCTGGTCACAGCCAGCCGGAGCGCTGTGCCTGCAGGGCCATCTGGAAGCGGTTCGCGGCACCGAGACGGGCCATCAGGATCTGGAGGCGGCGGAACAGCGTACGGCGGCTGATGCCCAGTTCGCGGGCGATGACGTCGTCGGTCGCGCCGCCGGCGAGGAGACGCAGCAGGCGACGGTCGGCGGGTGGGAGGCCGACGGGGCCGGTGGCGTGGCCGTGGAGGGGGAGGGCGTTGTGCCATGCCTGCTCGAACAGGGCCACCAGGGCGGAGAGCAGACCGCACGGCTGCACCACCAGCATGGTGTTGTGCACGTCCGCTTCCTTGATCGACAACGACACCAGTGCGTACGCCTCATCGATGATCAAGAGCTTGACCGGCACCGACGGCAGCACCCTGGCCTGCTCGCCCGCCTCGATGCAGGGTTCGATGACGTCCTTCAGGTGTCCGGGGTGCTCCAGTGACTCCCGTGAGTAGACGACGCGCTGCGTCACCCCGCGGGCCAGCGTCGCCAGGGCGTCGTCGGTGGCTCCGGCCAGAGGAGCGTACGGCGGGGACTCGAACTGCCGGATCTGCTCGCGGGCGCTGGCCCACGCGTGGCGCATCCTCGGACCGATGGCTTCGCCGGTGACGACCTCGACGAGGTTGTCGTTGTACGCGGCGAGCCGCTGGCGCCGGAACGACTCGAACGCGCCGGTGACGGCGATGCGCGACTCCTCGAGCTCGGCCGCCCGGTGCCGGGCGAGGATTTCCAGGCCCGCGGCGGGCGGCACCGGGGCCACCGTGTCCCCGTCCTCGGCTGCGGAACTGGCCAGACCGGCGTCGGCCAGTTCTCCGTACGCCGCGGCGAGATCGGTCCCGCCCAACCCGGCCGCCGCGCCGATCGCGCTCAGCGGAGCGGGAGCCAGCTCCAGCAGGGCCAGGTAGACCCGGCACGCCGTGTGATCGAGCCCCAGCCGCCGGAGGGCCTCGCCGAGTTCCGCGTTCGCCATGGGGCACATTATCGATGCTTTCCGCCCGGGCACGTGGCCGATCTGTGCCACTGGCACCGTTCGGCCCCGGAGGCCGCCGCGAGGCGGTACCGTCCGGGAGCCGCCGCCGATCGGCGGCAGCGAGGGAGCCCGGAACCCCACCGGACGGGGCCGCCCTGCCCGGACGGTGTGCTTGCCGGCCCTCGCCGCCGAGACATGGGCTTCCTCGGAAGCACATGTAAGCCCAACGGAAAAAGGTGCACGACGTGGCGAAGCGCCGGAAGAACGGCCTCTACCCGGAGATCTCCGCAGAGCTGTCCGCTCTGATGCGGACGGGCTGGGCGGACACCGAACGACGCGACCTCCAGCTCGCCGAGCAGGCCCCGCACGCGGCCCGCCGCCGCGCCGCGCTCTCCGCGCGGTTCCCCGGCGAACGCCTCGTGATCCCCTCGGGGAACCTCAAGGTCCGCTCGAACGACGACACCTACCCCTTCCGGCCGTACTCGGGCTACGTGCACATGGCCGGCGACCAGGTCCGGGACGGCGCGCTCGTCCTCGAACCCCGCGCGGACGGCGGCCACGACGCCTACTGCTATCAGCTGCCGCGGGACAGCAGAAACGACGACGAGTTCTGGACGGGTGCCCACGCGGAGCTGTGGACGGGCCGGCGCCGCTCACTCGCCGAATCGGAGCTCGTACTCGGCCTGCCGTGCCGCGACGTGCGCACCGCGGCTGCCGACCTGGCCGCCGCCTCCGGAGCGCCGACGCGGATCGTCCGCGGGATCGACCCCTCCCTCGAGGCCGCCGTCACCACCGACGCGGGGCGGGACGCCGAACTCGAAGAGGCGCTCAGCGATCTCCGCCTCGTCAAGGACGCCTGGGAGCTCGGGGAACTGCGCAAGGCCGTGGACTCCACCGTGCGCGGCTTCACCGACGTCGTCGCAGAACTCTCCCGGGCGATCGCCTCGTCGGAACGGTGGATCGAGGGCACCTTCTTCCGCCGGGCACGCCTCGAGGGCAACGCCGTGGGCTACGGCTCGATCTGCGCCGCCGGCGAGCACGCCACGATCATGCACTGGACGGACAACGACGGCCCGGTGCGCCCGGGGGACCTGCTGCTGCTCGACGCCGGTGTGGAGACGCACTCCCTCTACACCGCCGACGTCACCCGCACGCTGCCGATCAGCGGCACCTTCACGCCCCTGCAGCGCGAGATCTACGACGCGGTGTACGAGGCCCAGGAGGCCGGCATGGCGGCGGTCAAGCCGGGCGCCCGGTACCGCGACTTCCACGAGGCGGCCCAGCGCCACCTGACGGCACGGCTGGTCGAGTGGGGTTTCATCGAGGGTCCCGTCGACCGCGCGTACGAGCTCGGCCTGCAGCGCCGCTTCACCATGGCCGGCACCGGTCACATGCTGGGCCTGGACGTCCACGACTGCGCGCAGGCCCGCACGGAGGACTACGTCGACGGTGTGCTGGAGCCGGGCATGTGCCTGACCGTCGAGCCGGGCTTGTATTTCCAGGCGGACGACCTGACGGTGCCCGAGGAGTGGCGCGGCATCGGCGTCCGGATCGAGGACGACCTGGTCGTCACCGACGACGGCCACGAGAACCTGTCGGCGGCCCTGCCACGCGCCGCGGACGAGGTCGAGGCGTGGATGGCGCGCTTCTCCGGCTGAGTGCGGCGGTGGCCTCGTCGGTGCGCCGGTGCGCCGGGTGTTCGTTGTCGCCCTCGGTGATGCAGGGGACCCTGGAAACATCTCCGGGCACATTCTCAGCGGCGCCGAGACTCCCACCGAGCCCCAGCATCTCCAACTCAACGCCGTGCGGACGCACCTGTACGGAGCTCGATGCTCTCACCCACCACGTCCGGCCATTCGCGGCCATGCCCACCGAGCGCCAGGGCGAGCGGCTGCCGGGACCGGCTCGACGCCGTCCCGGCAGGGCAGCCTTCCCGCCTCCACGCCCACGCTGTCGGCACCGACCGAGACCGTGAGGCGGCCGTCGTCGGCCTGACCCCGCCGTGAACTCAGCTCGGTCATCCGGCGCTGCCGGGGCCGCCACTGCTTCGCGTATTCCGCGACCGTCTTCTGCCCCAGCTCCCGGCGCGCTTCCGCGGCAGACGGCGCCGTGCGCTTCTTCTCCGCGTAGATCTGCGTGAGGCGTTCGATCGCGTCGTCCTGCGTGCCGAAGCCGCCTTCCTCACCCTGCTTCCCCAGCCCGTTCCGGAACCGGATCGTGTACGGGTGCGGGCACCGGGTCGGCCTGGCACAGCCGCAGCCTGTGAAGAACGACCCCCTGCCGCGGGCGAGGCGATCGACTGGCGCAATGCGGGCGCTGGTGATCCCGCTGCAGATGTGGCGATGACCATGGTGACTGTCGGCAGCGCGGAGGTCGGGCCCTGTCCCCCTTCGAACCCCGCCCCGACGACCGCAGCCATCGCGCTCCAGCAGGAGAACCCGGCCACTGACACCGCGGAGAGCGCTGCTCGTGCCGACGCGGCCGTGCAGACCAGCGCTGGGGCGCTTGAACGGTGGCGTGACCCGTCATCGCGCATCTGGACGGGAACCCTTCCTGGCGGATGGCGTGGGTGACCAGCTCGCTGGTGATCAGTTCCGTCGCGAACGCGGCGTCGTCCGGTCCCACCGGCCCAGGCGCTCAGCGGGCGTCTTCGACCGACTCAACGGCCTGCCGCGCCGGCTGGTACGCGAGGCCGAAGGCCGGGAGACGTGTTGCGAGGGTGAATGACTGCCCGCAGGCCGGTACGACGCATGCATCCGGGCAGCGTGCGTTCAACAGGCTGCCAGCGTGGGTTGTTGCGCGAACGTCGCCTCGACGCTGAGGTTGCGGGATGAAAACCCTGCTTGAGATCGTCCTGAAGGCGTTCATCGGTGGTCTGTTCGTGGTGGGTTTCGCCCTGGTGGCGGAAGCCGTCCAACCCAAGCGGTTCGCCGGGGTTTTTGCCGCGGCCCCCTCGGTGGCGCTGGCAGGACTGAGCCTGACGGTGCTGTTCAAAGGCAACCTCGACGCGGCGACCGCGGCACGGGGCATGGTCGCCGGAGCGCCGGCGTTCACCGCCTACTGTCTCGTCGATGTCCCGGCTCTCGGCAGACTCGGAGCCGTGCGCGGGTCCGCGGCGGCCCTCGTCGTGTGGTGCGCGGCAGCGGCCGCCGTCGCCTTCGCGGTGGCACCATGAGGCGATCGGCGAACTCTGCAGACGGGAACGGAAAAAAGGTCGACGACACCGACCGCGTGCGGGTGGAACTGCGGGCGGCTGCGCACACGCCGCGCAAGGATCTGCTGCTCCGGTTCGGTTTCGGCGCGGGCGTGTCACTCCTGGCGGCCGTCGTGTCAGCACTGTTCGGGTCGTTTGTCGGCGGCGTCTTCCTCGCCTTCCCCGCCATCCTGCTGGCCAGCTTGACTCTCGTGGCCGAGGAGGAGGGCCTCAGACCTGCCCGCGACGACGCGCGTGGCGCCGCCCTGGGCACTCTGGGGCTTTGGGCGTTCGCCGTCGTCGCCACGGTTCTCCTTCCTCACCATTCGGCGTGGCTCGCACTCGGGGCTGCGACGGCAGCGTGGATCGTGGTCTCACTCGCCGCCTATGCGATCACGCGAGCGGCAGGATTCGGCGGTGACGAACATGCTCCCGAGGACAGGTGACGAGAACCTGCCGACAGATCACCGGTGCCGGAGATCTCAAGTCCGTTGAGCGCCCCCAGTTGGCCACCTCGGTGCTCAGCGTTGCCCCGCTCGGCACGCGCGGATGGTGGGTGGGCCGCGGGTTCGAAGAACCTCAAGCCGTAGTGGATGCGGGCCTGGAAGAAGAGGGACGAAGCGAACCGTTCTGATGGTGCTCCGATCCACGCTGCAGAACCGGCGCTCGCCTTCCGTGACGGACACCAGGCACCACTTGGGTGACACGCTGCGGGGAGGGTCGCGCAGGTCCACCTGGGTCAGCAGGCCGGTCCGGCCTCGCCGGCGGGCCCTGCGGTTGAGGTAGCGAGAACGCCACTTCAACCGGCCGTCGAGGACACTGTCCACCTGCACCGCGACGTCTCCCACGCTTCCCCCGTCTACCAGCCGGCCAAGTCGCCGACCGCCCAGGCCGGCACGGACGTGCCGGAACCAGAAGTGCCCCGACCGGCAGCGTGACCCGACAGAATCCTGCCGACAACAGCGGTGCCGGGCCCGCTGGGGTCAGCTGGCCTTGACAGGCCCTTCGGCTCGTGCCCGGGTGCCGGCAAGGCTGTAGGAGTCGGTTCCGGTCTCGATGATGGTGCCGTTGAAGGTGTTGAAGGTGAGGCGGTAGACGGTGATCGCGTAGAGACGCGGGTCGGTGAACGTCTTGGTCCAGCCGCCCCTGGGGACCTTCACAGAGCCCGTGTGTCCTGGGGTGTGGTGTCTCAGATGACCCAGAGCAGCCCGTTGCCGCCGAGGAGTGTGCCGTGCTCCTGGGTGAGCCCGACGGAGGACGCCGTGAACAGACGGCTGCCGGTGGCGGTCGGACGGGAGGTACCGCCGGGGAACACCCATACCGCGCCGGTGGAGTTGTTCTCGTTCGCGGCGCCGACGAACAGTTCGGGTCTGCCGTCCTTGTCGATGTCGCCGGCGGAGACCGTGGTGCCGAAGAAGTCGTCCGTCTCGGAGGCGCCGGGGACACCGGCGGTGTCCTGGGAGAAGGAGTAGGCGCCGGTGCCGAGAGCGCCCGTGCGGCGGCCCGGGACGATGGTCACCTGGCCGGCACGGGGTTTGGCGAGATCCTCGTACGGGGAGCCGATCACGATGTCCGCGAGGCCGTCCCGGTCGAGGTCGGCCACGGCGAGGGAGCCGCCGAAGGCGTCTCCCTTTTCGCTCGCGCCGGGGACTCCGGTGGTGTTCTGGGTGATCTGCACGGGCTTGGTGTCGTTCGTGATGCCGTGTGCCGAGCCGTACCAGACCAGGACCCGGCCGCCCGTTGCGCCGTCCACGCCCGCGACTTCCGGATCGTCGGGGTCACCGGCCACGAGGTCGGTGTAGCCGTCGCCGTTGAGGTCGCCGGTGGCGGCGATGAGTCCATTGCCGTGCTTCAGTTCGCTGCCGTGGGCGGGCTTGATGTGGATCTGGCCGCCGCTGAGGCCGGCCAGGGGGCTGGTGACGACGACCGGGTCGGGCACCGCGTCCTTGTCGAAGTCGCCGAGGGCGACGGACTCCAGGGAGGGGGTGTTCTCGTTGAGGGTGGCCGAGCCGAAGGTGCCGCTGCGGCTGAAGGGCCCGGTGAAGTGCACGGAGGCGTCCCAACCTGCGACGACGACCCGGGTCCTGGTGCCCGCGCCGGTGCTGAGCGCGGCGACGTCGAGACCGTAGGAGCCAGGGCGGCCGGACGGCGTCGGCAGGTTCGTACCGCTGGTCAGTCCGCTTCGGCTGCCCCAAAGGATCGTGACCGTACCGGAGTCGGTGCCCTTGGTGGTGTCCTCGTACGGTGAGGAGACCACCAGGTCGGCGTACCCGTCCCGGTTCAGGTCGGCCGTCGCGGTGGACGCGCCGAAGCGGTCGTACGCCTCGGCCGTGCCGGGCACCCCGGACGTGTTCTGCGTGATCGTTTTACGCCGGGAGGCCGACAGTCCCGAGGAGGATCCGTACAGCACGACGACGGCTCCGGCCGCCTCCTTGCCCGAGACGTCGGCGCCGGGTGCGGGCAGCACCGCGTCGCGGTATCCGTCGCCGTTGAAGTCGCCCGGTACGGCACCGTGCACGGCGGCCGCGGGGCCGGCCGGCAGCAGGCCTCCCACGAGGCCGACGGTGACGACTGCGGCCGCACCCCATCTCACGTTCATGCGTGTCCCCTTCACCCCAGGCGCACCCTCTGTACGCCGACACCAGTGCGGGAAGTGTAGAGGCACGTCCGCCCGGACACGGAGCGCCGGTGCCGGGGCCGACGCGCAGGAGGTTCGCCGCCGATGCCGCCCAGAGGCGAGCTTGCCGCAGGCGTTGCCACTGTCATGAGGTGAGAGATCAGGGGTGTCGGTACTGAGCCTCTTCCCCTCTACGGGCATGGTGGGACTTCCTCGGGCCTTCCGTGCGGTGGGGGTACCGTCATGGCATGTCAACTGCCGTTCTGGGCACCTCAATAGGTCCGCTGCTCCGTGGCTGGCGGGAGCAGCGGAGGCTCAGCCAGCTGGAGCTGGCGCTGCGTGCCGACTCCTCCGCCCGGCACATCAGCTTCATCGAGACGGGCCGGTCCCGTCCGAGCGAGGAGATGATCCTGCGGCTGGCCGAACACCTCGATGTCCCGGTCCGGGAGCGCAACGTCCTGCTGCTGGCGGCCGGTTACGCCCCGCGTTACACCGAGACCCCGCTGCACGATCCGGCGCTCGGCTCACTGCGCAGGGGCATCGAGCGGCTGCTGCAGGGCTACGAACCGTATCCGGCGCTGGTCGTCGACGGGACGTACAACGTCGTCGCCGCCAACCGAGGAATCACGATGATGCTGGACGGGGTGGCGGAGCATCTGCTCACCCCGCCGCTGAACGCCATGCGGCTCACACTGCACCCGCAGGGAATGGCGCCGCGCATCCGCAATCTGCCGGAATGGCGCGGACATCTGCTGGACCAGATGGAGCGTCAGATCGCACTGGCCAGGTCCGAGGCGCTGCGTGCGCTGTACGACGAGGTGGCCGCTTATCCGCCGCCGGAGAGCGGGGACCACAGCAGCCACCCGAAGGAGTCCACTCCGTACTTCGCACTGCCGCTCCAGCTCGAGCACAACGGCCGGACCCTGTCCTTCATCTCGTCCATCTCGACCTTCAACACTCCGATGGACGTGACAGTCGCCGAGCTGGCCATCGAGGCGTTCCTCCCGGCCGACTCGGCGACAGTCAAGTATCTGCGATCCCTCAAGCCGTAGTGGCACGCAGCGAGAGGAACTGGAGCACACCGAAACCGGCGACGGTCATGGCCTGCACGGGGATCCAGACGGCACCCGCGGTCGTCGGCGAGAACCAGGCGACCATCGCGACGATGCTGAGCACGGCCCACAGCACATTGGCGTCGATGACCGCCTTCACGGCGAGGGCCGGCGGCTGCTTCCGCGTGGCGAGGAAGCCGACCCCCGCGGCGTACAGCACCAGGAAGACGCCGAGTTCGAACAGCAGACCGGATCCGATACCGAGCAGGCTGCCGACCTGCTTCAAGTCGATCAGGTAGACCAGTCCGTTGGCACCGGTGACGACGGCGTCGAGCGCGAGGAAGCGGCGCAGCACGGTCTGCGGGCGGTCGGTGCGGGAGAGCGCGCCGAGCAGGGTGGTGGCGGACATACCGATCAGCCTCCGTCGAGGTCGAAAACGCTGGTCAGGGGGCCGTGGCCCGGGCGGAGTGCGCCGCCCGGGCCACGGTGACTCCCACCTTGCCCGGTTCCGCACGAAGGGTCGATTACCACTGAGGTAATGAAGCAGGTCAGGCCGTGGATGCCGAATCGGGCCCCACCCGCGCGGCGGCCGTACGAAGGGCCGCGAGCACCGGGACCACCGGCGATGTACGTCCGGTCGGACCACGTGCGGTGGAACCAGCAGCAGGTGGAGACCCTGACTGCCCTGGCAGCGGGTGAGGCATGCCGTGCCCTGGTGACCCAGCAGCAGAGTACGGGCGGGGCCTGGCCGAGCCTCCATCGGACCCGGAACGGGTCACCGCACGCCCGCTCGACGAGCAGGCAGCAGGGCGCGCAGATAACGCCGCCGGAAGAACCGCTGCGCGACCAGCAGCACCGGGAACACCAGGCGCCACGGCCCATCCGGGGCGGCACGGGTCAGGGAGCGGATCGTCAGCGCGACCGTGCCGTCGGGGGACCGGTGGACGACGAAGGCCTCCTCACCGCTCACGGGATGGCCGGGCAGGGTGCCGTAGGCGAAGCCGCAGCGGTCCGGGGTGTCGACGACGGCGACGACCCGGACGGGCTCCCGCACCGCGAACGGACCGAACGCCGCGCTGATGCGGTACTCGGCCCCCTCCACGACCCGGCCCCCGGCGCCCTCGCGGCCCGTCACCGTGAAGCCACTGCGCCGCTTGACGCCCCAGCACAGCACCGCGTCCGCCGCGGCGTGCCAGTCAGCGTCCCCGCGCCCGATGACGACGGTACGGGCACAGGGGCGCAGACCTGTGATCCCCACCGACCAGGACTCTTCGGCGGGCCGGGTCGCACCGGCCGGCCCATAAGTGAGTTCGCCCGACGACGGGCCGCGTCTCGTACGGCTGTTGGGCATGGCGTTCCTGTTCGGAAGGGGGGACGGGCCATGAGTGATGTGCCCCGGCTCACCGCCCGGGCCTCACCCTTGCGCAAGCCGCAGCCCACCATCATGACGATCTCGAGCGCGAGATCATCGTCAGCGACAGTGAGCGCCTTCTTCACATGGGCGAGGGACGGGACGACCACCTTCTCACGGACGTACTCCGGCTCTTGAACGCCCTTCACAGGGTCATCCGCCATGGCTCCCTGACGGTCTTCTGACCGAGTTCGCGGCGGGCCCCGGCAACGGATGGTGCTGTCCTCTCGTGAGGGCCGCCGCCACCACGGCGGCGGCCCTCACGATCACCAGCGATGTCTTCGTGCAGGCCTTGTCAGGCGCGGGTCCAGCGTTGGTTGTCGCCGTTCGAGCAGGAGTAGAGCTGGATCAGGGTGCCGTTGGCGGTGCCGCCCCCGACGGCGTCGAGGCAGCGGCCGGACTGGACGCCGACGATGGATCCGTCGGAGTTGAGGCGCCACTTCTGGTTGTCGCCGCCCCAGCAGCTGTAGATCTGGACTTTGGCGCCGTTGCCGGTGCCGGCGGCGTCCAGGCACTTGTTGCCGTAGACCCTGAGCTCACCGGCGTCGGTGTACGTCCACTGCTGGTTGGTGCCGTTGTGGCAGTCCCACAGGTGGAGCTGGGTGCCGTCGGTGGTGCTGGTGCCGGGCACGTCCAGGCAGCGGCCCGAACCGACGCCCTTGATCGTTTTGCCGTCCGCGGGCGGTGGGGTGGAGCCGCCGTTGAGTGCGTTGAGGACGGCGGTGTAGGCGGGCTTCTTGCTGCCGTCGTTGTTGAACAGCAGCGGCGTGTGCTCCGATCGCCAGGAGTCGCTGTCGCGCACACCCCAGACGGTGATGCCGAGGCAGCGCGAGACGGCCAGGCAGTCGTTGACCACGTTGGCGTAGGTCGAGGCCGAGGCACCCTGGATGTCGAGCTCGGTGATGGCCACGTCGACGCCGAGGGCGGCGAAGTTCTGCAGGGTGGTGCGGAAGTTGCTGTTGTAGGGGCTGCCGCTGTTGAAGTGCGACTGGAAGCCGACGCAGTCGATCGGCACGCCGCGCTGCTTGAAGTCCCGCACCATGGCGTACATGGCCTG
This sequence comes from Streptomyces sp. NPDC050388, assembly GCF_040655635.1. Lineage (NCBI taxonomy): Bacteria > Bacillati > Actinomycetota > Actinomycetes > Kitasatosporales > Streptomycetaceae > Streptomyces > Streptomyces sp. NPDC050388. Next base: position 2,932 of record NZ_JBFAKH010000078.1, on the reverse strand, counting down.
GGTCTTGGCCCAGGTCCAGTCCTCGACGTTGTAGTCGTTGTAGCAGAGCTTGGCGGACGGGTCGGCGGCGCGCGCGGCGCGGAAGGCGACCTCGATCCAGTCGTTGCCGGTGCGCTGCAGGTTGGAGTCCCGTCGGGCTCCCGAACTGCCGTCGGCGAAGGCCTCGTTCACGACGTCCCACTGGGCGATCTTGCCCTTGTAGTGGGCCATCACGCCGTTGATGTGGTCGATCATCGCCTGGCGCAGTGCGCTGCCACTGAGGCTCTGCATCCAGCCGGGCTGCTGGGAGTGCCAGGCCAGGGTGTGGCCGCGCACCTGCTTGCCGTTCTGCACCGCCCAGTTGTAGACGCGGTCGGCGGCGGTGAAGTTGAACTGGCCCCGCTGCGGTTGGGTGGCGTCGATCTTCATCTCGTTCTCGGCCGTCACCGAGTTGAACTCACGGGCCGCGATCGTCGCGTACGTCGAGTCGCTCAGCCTGTTCGCGGCGATGGCGACGCCGAAGTAGCGGCCGCTCTGCGCCGCCGCGGCGCCGAGCGTGCTCTCGGCGGCCTGAGCGGGCGGCGGCGCGACCAGTACGGCGGCCACACCGAGGACGCCGGCGACCAGCGCCAACAGCAGCGCGCGGATCTTCCGCCGGACAACGGGTCTGGGAAGGGCGTACAAGCCCATTGCTGTGCCTCCAAGGTAGGAATGACGGGATCACCGGACACCGCGGTCATGGGGCCCGGGAGGATCTCAACCGGCACGGACGGGCCCGGTCGGCCGCCGAGTGACGTAGGCCGGGCGGCAGCGGTCTTTCGACACGGGCACGGGGGTACTCCATCGCGGCTCAGCCGGGAGGCCGTCACGCGGCGTCGCACACCTCTCCTGCTGCACGGAGGGTCGGGATGCGTCGGTGCGAGCCTCACCGGGACGAAAAAACGGGGTGGCGCAGGTGCTTTGGTGCGCGGATCTGTCGTGCGGCTGTGCGCGGCTCCGCAGTGCGGCACAGGCTGCCCGGGACCAGCGTGGTTCGAAATCTCGTCCTGCGGTCGGTTTACCAGACAGGATGATTGAGAGGTTGACAGTGGCTCGTCAACCCCTGCGGCAGAAAAAGTTTCCGCTTCCATTTCGAAACTTTCGATGCTGCGTCGAGGCGGGCGGATCCCTGGACCGGTGAGCCGTATCGCACACCACCTGCGGATTTACGGTTGACGCAAGGGATTGTCACGCCCGGAGGGAGGAATTGTTTACAGACAGATCGACGACAGACCTTGACCGGAGGGCCTCTCCTTCCTAGCTTGTGGCGTCACAGAACCGGGATCACTTCGAAATTTTCGAACCCGTCTCTGCCCCTGGCGCGGCTGCCGCTCCGCGGTTCATCGGCGTCGCCTCACCCGCCCCCAAGGAGGCCCTCTGATGTGGTTTCGCCACCCGTCCCCGGTCCGTCCAAGACGCTTACTCGGCGTCCTCGCGCCCTTGCTGCTGGTGGCCACCTTCCTCGGTGCCCAGCCCGCCGAGGCCGCGACCGTGGATCCCAACGCCTCGTACGTGCTGGTCAACCGGAACAGCGGCAAAGCCCTGGACGTCTACAACATGGCGACCGACGACGGCGCCCGCATCACCCAGTGGACCAGGAACGACCAGAACCAGCAGCAGTGGCAGTTCGTCGATTCCGGGGACGGCTACTACCGCATCAAGTCCCGCCACTCGGGCAAGGTGCTGGACGTCCACAACTGGTCCACCGCGAACGGCGGCTCGATCGTCCAGTGGGCCGACCTGAACGGCACCAACCAGCAGTGGCGGCTGGCCGACAGCTCGGACGGCTACGTGAGACTCGTCTCGCGCCACAGCAACAAGGCCCTCGAAGTACAAGGCGCCTCCACCGCCGACAACGCGAACGTCGTCCAGTACGACGACTGGGGCGGCACCAACCAGCAGTGGCAGCTCGTCAAGGTCGGCGCCGGCACTCCCGGCTCGTGCGATCTTCCGTCGAGCTACCGCTGGACATCGACGGGCGCACTGGCGCAGCCCCGGCAGGGGTGGGTGTCGCTCAAGGACTTCACCGTCGCCCCGTACAACGGCAGGCAGCTCGTCTACGCGACCACGCACGACACGGGGACACGGTGGGGTTCGATGAACTTCGGCCTGTTCACCAACTGGTCGGAGATGGCCTCGGCCGGCCAGAACGCGATGTCCAGCTCGACGGTGGCACCCACGCTCTTCTACTTCGCGCCGAAGAACATCTGGGTGCTCGCCTACCAGTGGGGCGGGACCGCCTTCTCCTACCGGACGTCGAGCGACCCCACCAACCCGAACGGCTGGTCGTCCGAGCAGGTGCTCTTCTCCGGAAGCATCTCCGGCTCCGGGACAGGGCCCATCGACCAGACGCTCATCGGTGACGGCACGAACATGTACCTGTTCTTCGCCGGCGACAACGGCAAGATCTACCGGGCCGGCATGCCGATCGGGAACTTCCCGGGCAGCTTCGGCTCGACCTCGACCGTGGTCATGAGCGACACGACGAACAACCTGTTCGAAGCCCCGCAGGTCTACAAGCTGCAGGGCCAGAACCGCTACCTCATGATCGTCGAGGCGATCGGCTCGCAGGGCCGGTACTTCCGCTCGTTCACGGCGACCAGCCTGAACGGCTCCTGGACGCCCCAGGCCGCGACCGAGAGCAATCCCTTCGCCGGCAAGGCCAACAGTGGCGCCACCTGGACCAACGACATCAGCCACGGCGAGCTGATCCGCACCAGCGCCGATCAGACCATGACCGTCGATCCCTGCAACCTGCAGTTGCTCTACCAGGGGCGCAGCCCCAACTCGGGCGGTGACTACGGCCTCCTGCCCTACCGTCCGGGTCTGCTGACACTGCGGCGCTGACGGCACGACGCGGGTCCGGCTCCGAGGGGGAGCCGGCGTGGTGGGCTCGGCCTTCCGCCGAGCCCAC